>DATMZL010000015.1:0-4568 GCA_035607075.1 Polyangia bacterium | reverse complement strand
GTGGAAGCGGGCGGGCGGCGTTGCCGCCGGAAGGGGCGGGGAGCGGCGCCGGGTTCGACGAGCTCACGGGAGTCGATGAGGAAGAGGAGGAGGTCGTGTGCGCGGGAGTCGTCGTCTGCGCCGGCGTGGTCGAGCTCGACTGCACCGAAGCCAGCTGGGTCGACACCGTCGTGGTCGACGCGTGCTGGGCGGGCGCCGTGCGGGCCGACCGTGTGGCCGGCTTCGTGCGCCGCACGGTCCGCCGGGCGGGCTGGGCGACGAGACGCGCGCGCTCGCGGGCCGTCGGCGCCTTCAGGCTGAGGCCGTCGAGCACCCGCGGCGGCGCTGCCTGGAGCACGGCGCCGCCGGGGGAGAGCTTGATGTGGCCACCGCCGGCCAGTGCCAGTGCGAGCGCCGCGACGGCGGCGGCGGGGACCCACTGAAGCCGCGGCCGGAACGTCCAGCGGCGGGACTTCGCCGCCGGGGTCGCGACCTGCGGCTCACGGGTGAGCCCGAGCTCGGATGTCCAGAACCGGATCCCGCCGTAGCGGCTCGCGGCTACGTAGAGGTCGAATCGGCCGGCTCGCTTGAACTCGGCCGCGGTAGGCCAGCCGTCGCGGCCGGCGCAGAACTCCTGCAGAGCCGCGTGGATCCGCTCCTGCGTCCAGCGGCGCCGCCCGCTCCTGCCCGGCGTGCTCTGGTGGACGATTCGGTAGCGCGTTGCGCGGCCACTGCCGAGGCGCTCGAGCATGCCGTTCTCGACCAGCTCGGCGAGGTCGTAGGCGGCCTGCGAGCGGCTGACGCCCGAGAGCTCTTCGTAACGCGCGCGCGTGAGTCTGGACGTCCCCTCCGACTTCAGGACGCCCAGAACCCGTTGCTGGGCTGGTTTGAGCTCGAAATGGTCGGTAGAGCGTTGCTGCGGCACCGCGCCCTCCCCATAGGCGATCGGTAGCCCGACTGTAGCCCTGGTCCACCGAAAGGGCAAGCCTCGCGAGTCGATGCTGGACGTTCGTCGCGGACGCTTCGCGCGACGGTTTCGACGGCCGATCCGCGCAGCTGAAAACGGCCGATTTTCAGCTGTGTTCCCTCATCGCTCCGGCCTTCGCGGCCCATCGTCCAACGCATGGCGGTAAATCGTCCAAGAAATGGTTGTGGAAAACTTGAATGTCAAACTTCAGCCTCAGTTGCGCTTAACAGACATTTGACGGATTTGGCTACAAGGCGGTAATCACTACTTGAATTGGCGACGGCAAATCTGGTACGTTCAATTTCCTGCAGATGGCAACCCTCGACGTGACACCGACCCAACGTCGCTCGTGCCGGCTCCGCCGGCGGGTCGCCACGCTGTTCGTCCTCTCGGTCGTCGCGCTGTGTGCACTCGCGCTGGCCGATTCGGCTTGGGCAAGCGGGTCTGACCCCTCTTCAGACCCGTTTGCCGGGCTTCCAAACGGGGCGGCGACGACGGATCAGGGGACGTCCGCAACGCCGGCCGACTCGCAGGATCCGGCGTCTGCAGCACAGGCGGCGCTCGACGCAGCGACGCAGCAGACGGCGACGGCAGTCGCGAACGCGAACCAGAACGCGCAGAACATCGTCGTGATCATCCGGATCAACAGTCCGGGAGACGACGTGATCAACCAGAGCAACACGGCGATCGCGAACGCGATCGCCGCCAACACGTCGACGACGAACCAGAACCAGGGAAGCGGCGGGGGCTCGGCGGATTCCGACACAGGCCAGCCCGATGGAACGACAGAGACGTCGGCACCGTCTTCAACCCCCCCGACGGCGTTGCCGGCTCAAGGGGAGTCCGCTCCGGCGGCTCCTTCGGCCGCGACGGCACCTCCGGTCACCGCCGCACCCCCTGCGAACAAGGCTGCAGCGCCGGGTCACGAGCGCGCGCGCCCACGAGCCTTCGCAGCTGCGCCTCGCTCTTCCGGCGGCCGCCCGCACGCCTCGAGCACCGCGGCGGCGCCTACGAATTCGACGCGTTCGGCCGCGGCGTCCAGCGGGAAGTCCGGCGCCGGTCCCGGCCAGCAGTTTGCGCCGCGAGAGGCCGCTTCGGCCGTCCCGGGCTCGACCAGCGCGCCCCGCGCCGGCGAGCGCACGACGACGTCCGTGACCTGGGCGCCCGCCCGTGCACACAGGGCCGCAGCACGGGCCGGCGCCGGCGCGGCGCACCTCCTCAGCAGCTTCAGCCGGCCGCCGGCGCTCCCGAGCATCTCGGCCGGCAGGGCCGATCAGGTCTCGACCGTCGTCGTCCTGACGCTCCTCGCCGTGCTCATCGCCCTCCTGCTCGGCGTCGGGTCCACCTACGTCCCGTCGGTCCGGGCGTGGGCGGGGCGATGAAGGGCTGGACGATTCCGGCCGCAATCCGCGTAGGCAAGCCGTTTTCACGTTGGATGTGTGTGCTGGCCGCAGCCGTCTGCGGCGCGCTCACGGGGCCTGCTCTCGCCCGCGCCGCGAGCTCTCCGCCTGGGCTCACGGACGCGCAGGCGCAGGCCGAGTCCGCGCTTGCGGAGGTCGATGCCGTCGCGCCCGGGGCCGGCGCGGCGGTGCGGCCGGCCGTCAACCAGGCGTTCGCGATGGCCGGCGCTGCGACGGCCGCTGCGCCGCAGCCGCAGGCTTCCGCTCCGCCGCCCGAGCCCGCTCCGGCTGGGCCTCCGCCTGCACCGCCGGCCTCCCCGGCCGCGCCTCCGGCGCCGGCGCCGGCGGAGATCGTCAGCAACGCCGTCGCGCCCGTGATGACGTCGCTCGGCGCTCTGCCACCCGTTCCGGTGATCGTTTCCGTGGGACCCGCGGTCGACGAGTCGCCTCCGCGCACACATGCACCGATCTCGCTCGTCACACCGTCGCCTGCCGCTCCTGCCGCAGTCGGCAGCGCGCGTGTCGCGAGCGTGACCCCGACGGCCGCCGGCGCCGCCCCTCAGGCTGCCGCCCTCATGACGCCGCGGGCGGCGGCGCCCGCCGGGGAACCATCGAGCGACCGCAGCTCCCAGCGCGGGCGCTCGTCCGGGGCCGCACCGGCGGGGGCGGTACTGCCGCCCAGACCGCTCCCGCCGGCACCACCCGGCCCTGGCCAGGATCTGACCGCCCCCGCCCAGTCCGGCGGCCAGGGCCAGCTCGCGCCGCTCCTGGTGGCGGCGCTCGCAGCGGCCCTCGTGCTCGCCAGATTCCCGTTCCGGACCCGCCTCCTTCCGCGATCGGCCTTCCGGAGGCCGAGGCGGGTCGTGCTAGCGGTCTGGCACCCCGGCTGAGCCTCCTTCACCGGCCTACGTAGCGCGCCGTCTGCGCGGCGCGCAGCAGTTGTCCTTACGCCAACGAAGGAGTCGAAAGGGATGAAAGCCAAGCTACTTAGCGTGGCCGTGGCACTCGTCGCCCTTGCGACGGCTTCCCCGGCGCTCGCGGATGCAGGATCGGGAGGTTCCGGCGGCTTCCAAGCCGGCGCCCAGAACGCGAGTACCAACCAGGGAGCCGTGGGCATCGCGGCGAGTAACCAGAACGCGGTCAACGCGAACGTGCCGGTCTCGATCGCCGGAGGCAATGTCTCCGCCGGTCCGAGCACGGCCACCCAGAACGCGACGTCCAATGCGACAGCGGACGTCTCCAACAAGGCAAAGACGGATCAGGACCAGTACCTGACCCAGAACGTCGGTGGCCCCTCCGGCTGTTACGCCGGCTGCGGTGGTTCGGGTGGATTCCAGGCCGGAGTCCAGAACGCCGGGACCAACCAGCTCGCGATTGGGGCGGCCATCAGCAAGCAGAACGCGGTCAACGCCAACGTGCCCGTCTCGATCGCCGGCGGCAACGTTTCCTCCGGCCCGAGCACGGCCACCCAGAACGCGACGTCCACTGCTACGACGGACGTCTCGAACAAGGCGAAGACCGATCAGGACCAAGGGCTCAAGCAGAACATCGACAGCGGTTGTGGTTGCGACTCGAAGGGTTCCGACCACAACAGCGGCAGCTCCGCGGGCAGTGGTGGCGACGGCGGATTCCAGGCCGGAGTCCAGAACGCCGAGACCAACCAGGCCGCGCTGGGTGCCGCAGTCAGCAAGCAGAACGCAGTGAACGCCAACGTCCCGGTTTCGATCGCGGGCGGCAACGTTTCCTCCGGCCCGAGCACCGCGACGCAGAACGCGACCTCGACGGCCACGACCGACGTCTCGAACAAGGCGAAGACCGACCAGGATCAGCACCTGTCGCAGAACGTCGGCAGCGGCTGTGGTTGCGACTCGAAGGACTCGAAGGGTTCGTACGACCCGAAGAGCTCCGGCTCGTCCTCCGCGGGCAACGGCGGAGCGGGCGGCTTCCAGCTGGGCGTCCAGAACGCTGAGACGAACCAGTTCGCCGCGGGCCTCTCGAAGAGCGACCAGAACGCGGTCAACGCCAACGTGCCCGTCTCGATCGCCGGCGGCAACGTGTCGTCCGGCCCGAGCACGGCCACGCAGAACGCGACGTCAACCGCTACGACGGACGTCTCGAACAAGGCCAAGACCGACCAGGACCAGCGCCTGTCGCAGAACATCGGCGGCGGGTCCTGCGTGGCCGGTTGCGGCGGTGCAGGTGGCTTCCAGCTGGGTGTCCAG
>DATMZL010000797.1:0-2108 GCA_035607075.1 Polyangia bacterium | reverse complement strand
CTGGACCTGGCGCTCAAGGGCGCCGAGCTGGCGGCCTGGGACTGGAACGTGCAGACCGGGGCGTTCGTGCACAGCCCGCGCTGGGCGGAGCTCCGCGGCTATGATGCGGGGGAGCTCCCGCCGCGTGTGGAGTCGTGGTTCGAAGCGGTCCATCCCGACGACCGGCCTGGCTTGCATCAGGCCCTCACGGACCATTTCGAAGGCCGCAGCAGTGGACTCGACGTCGAGCTCCGGATCGCCTCCAAGGACGGGCAATGGATCTGGATCGTGCAGAAGGGCAAGGTCTTTGCGCGCGATGCGCATGAACGCCCCCTCCGCGTGGCGGGCATCGCGCGCGACATCACCCGGCAGAAGCGCGGCGAGCTGGAGAAACAGGTTCTGGCAGAGGTGGGCCTGTCCCTGGGTCAGAGCCTGGTCGTCGACGAGACGCTCTCCGCGCTCGCCGACCTGGTCGTCAAGCACCTGGCCGACTACTGCGTGATCGACGTGGTCGAAGAGGGAGGCGAGATCCGGAGAGCGAAGGTCGCTTCCTCTCTCGAGGCGAAAGGAGCCGTCGTCGAGGAGTTCGCGCGCTTGCCGCTTGGAAGCCGGCGCGCGCCAATCCTGTTGCAGGTCCTGCACGGCGGGTCGACGCTGCAGTTCGAGAGCGTCGTGTCCGAGAACCTGGCGGAGTGGGCTCAGAGCGAAGAGCACCTCCGACTGCTCCGCGAGACCGGGGTCTGCTCGCTCCTGTGGGTTCCGCTCCTGGGACAGGACCGCATCCTGGGTGGCCTCTGCCTCGCCTCCGCGACACGGGGTCGCCAGTATGGCCGCGACGATCTGCGTTTTGCCGAGGAGCTCGCGGCGCGCGCTTCGCTGTCGCTCGACAACGCGCGTCTGTACCACGCAGCGGAAAAGGCCACCGCGGCCCGCGACGACGTGCTCGCCGTCGTTGCTCACGATCTACGCAACCCGCTCGGCATCATCGCGATGCAGGCGGCTTCTCTGCGATCTCGCGTGACGGATCCTGAAGCCGCCCGCCGGGCATGCGAACGCGTCGCGCGCGCGGCGCAGCGCATGAACCGTCTGATCGAGGACCTCCTCGACATCACGCGCGTCGAAGCGGGTCAGCTCGCGTTGCAACGGGAGCCTGTCGAGCCGCGCGAGATCGCCGGGGATGCCGCCGAGGCGCAGCGGGCATTCGCGGCGGCAGCCTCGGTGGAGCTTCGTGTCGACGCGGCCGATCAGCTCCCGCCGGTCTTCGCGGATCGCCACCGCGTGCTGCAGGTATTCGAGAACCTCATCGGCAACGCCCTGAGGTTCACCCCCGCCGGCGGACGCATCAGCGTGGGCGCAATTCCGAAGGCGGGGTCGGTCCTTTTCTACGTGCGCGACACGGGCCCTGGCATTCCGCGGGAAGACCAGCCGCACCTGTTCGACCGGTTCTGGCAGGCGCGTCGGAGTCGCGCGGGGAAGAGCAGCGGCGTTGGTCTCGGTCTGGCGATCGTGAAGGGCGTCATCGAGGCGCACGGCGGCCGCGTCTGGGTCGAGAGTGCGCCGGGCGAAGGCAGTACGTTCTACTTCTTCCTCCCGACGGCCGCGGCCACCGACGCCGGCCATCCCGCCGCGGCTCACCCATCCGATTGACACGCCAAGCGACCCCAACGGGTTGCCAACCCGGCCGGGTCGCTCGCGCCGCTCGGGCCCACCACGGGCCCATTTCAACCGCCTTTCGATGTCTTCAAGCGATCCCAACGGCCCCCAGCGGAACTCGCAACTTCTCGATCCTGTTCTGCAAATCGGCGAAACGGTTCGGTCCATTTTCAGGTTCGAATCCCGCTGGGGTCGCAGATTTTCCCGAATGATTCTGCCGACGCGTTCGACCAGTCGCGATGCGCTCCCTCAAATTCACGCGGGCGAGTTCGCTGCGGGGCCCGCGCGTGCTTTCCCTCCTGGGGGCTCTCCTGTTCGCGGGCGGGTGCGCCCACGCTTTTGTGGACAGGGTCGACCTGCGCGTGGTGCGCGCCATCGACGGGGCGGCGACGATGCGGATCGACGTCACCGTGTACACAGTCCGCGATTATCCGGATTGCACGATCTTCAGCCCTGCCGCCCGCGGCACGATCGAT
>DATMZL010000402.1:0-3065 GCA_035607075.1 Polyangia bacterium | reverse complement strand
AGTTCCTCTGACGGCTCCCAAAACCCCAGAAGCGTGAACCGTTTCGGAGCGGGCGCGCCACTTCAATCTCACACTCGACTAGCCTGTGTCCCGGAGGTTAGATGTGGCCTATCTCATGATTATCCTTGCGCGACGCCGGCTGATGGCGGTCCTAGCCGCGGCCCTCCTTTCCGTTGCAGGGGCGGGGTGCGGCGCCGGGCAATCTGGTGGCGCTGGAGGCAGCGGCGGATCGGCGTCAGGAACGGGCGGCGCAGGCGGCAGCGCAGGCGACGCGGGCACGACCGGAACGGCCGGCACGAACGCGAACGGCGGGAGCGCCGGACGGGGCGGCACGACCGGAAACGCCGGGCGCGGCGGCACCACCGCCAGCGGCGGCGCCGGCACGAGCGGGAGCGCGGGCCGCGGTGGCAGCGGCGGCACGGGCACCGGCGGAACAACGCCGGGGCGACCGCCGCCGCAGCCGGTCCTCAGCATGATGTCGCCGGGCTGGAACCTGGGGAACTCGTTCGATGCGACGCCCAACGAGACGAGCTGGGGAAACCCGACGCCGAATCAGACATTGATCAAGGCCGTGCACGCGGCGGGGTTCAAGACGCTGCGAATTCCCGTGACCTGGACGAATCACCTCGGCGCCGGGCCGGCGTACACGATCGACGCGGCGTGGATGGCCAAGGTGACGCAGACGGCGCAGTGGGCCGTCGACGACGGCATGTTCGTCTTCGTGAACACGCACCACGACGCCGACGGCCAGTGGATCACGTTTCCGACTTCCTCTTCCTCGACGGCGACGGTGGCGGCGGAGGTCAAGGCGGTGTGGACGCAGATCGCCAACGCCTTCAAATCCTTCAACAGCCACCTGATGCTCGAGTGCTTCAACGAGCCTCACAACGTGAACGGCAACGACGCGGCGACGCCGACGGACCTCAACATGTACCTGGAGGCGTGCGTGAACGCGATCCGCGCCACCGGCGGCGCCAACGCCACGCGCCTCATCATGATCCAGCCGGTCGGCGCCAGCCCGATCCTCGACGGGATCCAGTCGATGATGAACGCGTCGATCATCAGCGATCCCAATCTCCTGGTTTCGATCCACACGTACTACCCGACGAACTTCGGCCTCAGCGAAACGCGTTACGCGTGGGGAAGCGCTGACGACTACACGAGCATGCAGAACTCGCTCGCCCAGGACCTCCGCGGCTGGTTGCCGACCCAGCCCGTCGTGATCGGCGAATGGGGCTCGATGGGCGCGCAGGCGACGACCAACCGCGCCGCGCACGCCCTCGCTTACTCGCAAGACGTGACGACGGCGGGCATGGTTCCGATCTGGTGGGACAACGGCGGCTCGGGTAGCGGCTCCTACGGCCTCTTCAACAGAATGACCGGCGCTGTGACGTTTCCAACGATCGTCAGCGCAATCATGACGGGCGTCATGAATGGTCAAGCTTCGCCCAACAACTGGGCCAAGCCCTAGCGACCTCACGTAACGATCGGTTATCGCGAAGTCCGTGAATGGCTTCGCGTCGTAAACAGATTTCACGGCGTCGCTGTATTGACCGGTGCGTGTGGCGATGAAACCCTGCGACTGCCGACGGGGGATGGGGGCTTCGCGGCAGAGGGAGACACGTCATGTCGCTGAAGCTGGACGCAGAGCTGCAGGAGAAGGGAACGAAGTTTCGCCTGTTCGCACAGGCGCGGTACCTGAAGGACTTCTCGGAACCAGAGACTGTTCGTGTCTCGGTCACGCCCGCGCACATTCAGCCCGGGCCGGCCGACGATCGCATGTTCGTCGTCGACGCCATCAACAAGAAGCCGTACGGGCCCGGCAGCGGCTCGCCGCAGTGGGAGGGTTCCCGGCGCGATCCAGTTCCGCCCGGCGAGGACGGTCATTTCGATAAGATCCCGATCAACAGCCGCGCGTTCTCCGCCGCGACGATGTACGCGACCGTGCGCCGCGTGCTCGACATCTGGGAGGATTACTTCGGTCACCGCGTGAACTGGTTCTTCGAGACCGACTTCGACCGCCTCGAGCTGATTCCGCTGATCGAATGGGACAACGCGCAGTCCGGCTACGGCTTCCTCGAGTTTGGTTTCGGGCGCAAGGCGAACGGCGGGATCAATCACCAGGCGCCGTACTGTCAGAACTTCGACGTCCTCTCGCACGAGCTGGGGCACAACATCCTGTTCGCCCAGGTCGGCGTGCCCGACGAGAACGCCGACACGGACGAGTACGGAGGATTTCAGGAGTCGGGCGGCGACCTGACCGCGATCGTCGCGTCGTTGCACTTCAACAGCGTCGTCGATCACTTGCTGAAACACAGCAAGGGCAACCTGTTCACTGTCAACGAGCTGAGCCGGCTGGGCGAGCTGCCCGACGGCCGCGAGATCCGCGTCGCCTTCAACTACGAAAGGATGTCCACCGTCTCGCGCGAGCCGCACGACCTGTCGCTGCCGCTCACGGGCGCGATCTTCGACATCTTCGTCGACGCGTTCCAGAAGGAGCTCGTCACGCGCAAGCTGATCACGGCGGACCTCGCGAAGCGATCGACCCACGGCGTGGCGCCGAACGAAGAGCTCCCGGCGATCGACGCGGCGTTCGCCAAGGCGTACACCGGTCACGAGCAGGAATTCAAGCACGCGCTGCTCACGGCGCGCGACTACCTCGGGCGCCTGCTCGCCACGACCTGGGACGCGCTGAAGCCAAACTTCCTCACCTACCACGGCGTCGCGCGCGCCATCCTCAAGGCCGACCGAACGCTGACCAACGGGGCGAACGCGAAGAGCATTCGCGAGTGCTTCGCCTGGCGCGAGATCAGCGTGAAGAACTCCGCCTTCCTCATGAGACGGCTGTCCGATTGCGGGATGGCTGACCGCGCAGCAGCGCCGCTCCGCGATACGCGGGCGATCACGCTCGACGGCGCCTTACCGGCCGCCGACGCGGAACCGCGCGAGCGCGCCTGACGGCGCTTGTCGTCACGACCGCTCGTCTTGTCGATCGGTTGGCCGGGTGAGCCGATCCCGGCCGCGGGCGACGTCTGTAGACAGCGGTGACCACCATCGGAAAGCAC
>DATMZL010000413.1:0-17273 GCA_035607075.1 Polyangia bacterium | reverse complement strand
GGGGATGAGCGCCTGCGCCGGTCCCTCCTCGGTCGGTAGTTGGCTCACGGCATCGAGGAGCCCCGCTACCCGGCCGAGGCGGTTGAGGAACTCGGCGGGTGCCCGCGCGACGATGGCCAATTCGAGCGACGTCTTCACGGTGCGCAGCAGGTGCCGAACTTCCGTCTGCTTGTCGATTCGTCCTTCATCTTCCTGCATTGTGATTCTCCGTGCGGTTCATCCGGTCCTTCCAATAGTCACGAAACGGACGCCCGAGCGGCCGTAAACGCGCAGAAGATGCGCCGCGCTCGGGCCGGCTCCGAGAAAACGCGACGCCTCGTCGGCCGACGTCACCGGACGGCGATCGACATCGAGGATCACGTCGCCCGGCACCAGGCCGGCGCGCGCGGCCGGGCTACCGCCTGCCACGTCGGCGATCGCAACGCCCCGCGCCCCCGGGGGCAGCCCGAGCGACGAAGCGACTTCCGGCGTGAGCGACTGCAAAGACAGCCCCAGCTTCGGCGATTCGTTACGCTCCTCTACGTCGCCCGGCGCGGGCGCGAGCGTCGCGCGCAGCTCCCGGGAGCTGCCGTCCCGAAACAGCGTGACGGCGACGGCCGCGCCGATATTCCGGGACGAGACGTAGTCGACGACGTCGGCGCTGGTCTTGATGTTCTCGGCGTCGAGCTTGGTGATCACGTCGCCCTGCTTGATGCCCGCGGATGCGACGGGGCTGCCCGGCGTCACATCGGCTACATACGCCCCTTCGCCGGGCGCGCCGCGCCCCAGCTTCACCTTGGCCGCGTCGTCGAGCGTGGACAGGTCGCGGACGCTCACGCCCAGGAATGGATAGCGCACCCGGCCGTCCTTGATCAGCGCCTGGGCGACCCGCTGCACCTCGTTGATCGGTACGGCGAACCCGTAGGCGCCGCCAGCGCCGGTTCTGATCAGCGTGTTGAGACCGACGACGTCTCCGTCGAGGTTCACCAGCGGCCCGCCGGAGTTGCCCGGATTGATCTTGGCGTCGGTCTGGATGTAACGGCGGACGCGATCGCCCGACATCTGCACGAACCGGCCGACATGGCCCTTGCCGCTGACGATCCCCGCCGTGACCGTCTGCTCGAGGCCGAGCGGGCTGCCGATGGCCAGCACCCACTCGCCGACCTCGATTCGATCCGAATCCCCGAGGCGCGCCGCGACCAGGTTGCTCGGAACGCGAGCGAGGCGCACCACGGCGACATCGGTGCGCTTGTCGCGTCCTATCAGCTTCGCGGGGATCTCCTGTCCGTCCGAAAGCGTCACTTTGATCTCGGCGGCGCCGTCGACGACGTGACTGTTGGTCACGATGTTGCCGGCGCCGTCGATGATGATCCCGGACCCGGTTCCCGCAATCGGCCCGGGCACGCCGGGTCCGGGAAAGTCGGGCTGCACGTTTCCGAAATCGAAGAAGAAGCGCCGAAACGCCGGCGGCACAGCGTCGGCGAAGGGATCGTTGCCGCGGCCGCCGCCTCGCTCCGCGATCGGCGGCCGGCCGGCCCGCACATCGATGCGGACCACGCTGGCCCCGACCGCCTTCGCCGTTGCCGCGAAAGCCTTGGAAAGATTCTTCGCGACGTCGGGCGATTCGGTGCGTGGCGTGACCGCGGCGGCCGGTGCGGCCGGAGGCGCGGTAGCCAGCGCCTCGGCGGCGACGCGGCGGGAGTCACCGGCGCTCGCCGTCGACGTCAGACCTTTTCGCTCGCACGAACTCAACAAGCCGATGCCGATCACCGCGATGATCGCGTGCCTTCGAAGCCTCATGGTCGTCTTCCCCTTGCGCTGTCTTCTTTGGGTTTTGCCTTCCTTTCGCGCGCCGGACGCCGGCGGCGGAGATAAAGTCGGGCGGGCGCCGCTGTTCTCGACAGCGGCGGCCCGCCCTGGGCGACGAATGGCCGGGACGGTGCCTCAGGCCTTCGCCTTCGTTTCACCTCCCTTTCCGATCGCGATCCGCTTCGGCTGAGCCTCGGGCTTCTTCGGAATCCGCAGCGTCAGCACACCCTGCTTGAGGTCGGCGGTCACGCTCTCGGCGTCCACGCCGTCCGGCATGGTGAAGCTGCGCGCGAAGCTGCCGTGGCTCCGCTCCATCGCGTAGTAGCTGTCCCCTTCCTCGCGGTGCTCCTCCTCGCGCTTTCCGCTGATGGTCAGCAGGTTGCCGCTCAGCGACACCTCCAGCTCCTCGTCCTTCACGCCCGGCAGATCCGCGTTGATGACGTACGCGTCCTTGGTCTCCTTCACGTCGAAGTGGGGCACGAACTCCAGGTTCTGACCGAACCCACCCCAGTCGCCGCGAAACGGATCCCATCGCAGGAGAGCGTCCATCATCCGGAACGGATCCAGCCGGTGTTCCGGGGTCGCGCCGCGGGCTACGTCTCGGTTCTCTCGCTTGACCAGGTTCGCCATGTTGTTCACCTCTTTCGATGCGGCCGATTAATCACGGCCTCCGAATCGACAAGCACGACGGTTGTGATGTCTCGCTGGACTGTTCTTGAAGGTCGCGTTCCGATTGCCCAACCGGAGAACCTTCGAAATTCATCCCGCGCGGACGGAGCTAATTCGCGGCGTCCGCGAGCGGCAGTGTCAGGCTGAAGATCGTTCCGCCCCCGTCCGCCGAGTCGGCCTCGAGCGAGCCCGCGTGAAGCCGCGCCAGCGCGGCCGCGATGTAAAGGCCGAGCCCGTGGCCCCGTCCCGGGGTGTCATCGGCGCGAAAGAATCGATCGAAGACGTGCCGCAGCTGCTCGCGCGGGATCCCTGGGCCGTGATCGCGCAGGCGAATCGCCACGGTCTCCGGCCGTTGCTCGAGGGATACGACAACCGGTCTGTCGGCTCCGCCATACTTGAGGGCGTTCGTGAACAGATTGTCGAGGATCTGCCTGACCCGTGCCTCGTCCATGCGGACGATGACCGGTTGCTCCGTCAGATCGGCGAGGACGCTCGCCTCGGGGTGTGCCTCCCTCCACTCCCGGACGATGTTCTTCACGAACGGCACCACTTCGACCGGCGAGGGCTTGAGCTCGATCCGCCCCTCCTCCAGGTAAGCCGCGTCGAGGATGGACGCGACGAGGTCGTTCATGCGCAGCAGATTCCGTCGCGCCACCTGCAGGCGCGGCAAAGCGTCCGGCGCGCGGTCCGCGAGGCGGCCGCGCAGCATGTCGATGCACATGAGCGCAACTCCGAGCGGCGACCGGATCTCGTGCGCCACCCAGTTGAGCATCTCCTCGCGCGCCAGTACCAGCGGAGACACATTGATCGGCCGCCCGGAAGGGGGCCGAACGGTGGGCCCGCGGACGCCGAGACCGTCCCGCACCGCCACCTCGAGATCGCCGAGCGCCACGGGCTTCGGAAGAAAGCGCCAAGCCTCCTCGAAGCCGCGTGGCCTCCCGGCGCTCATCAGCACGACGGGCACTCGACTGAGGCCGTTCTCTGTTCGCAGCTCGCGCAGAAGCTCCAGACCCGTTCGCCCCGGCAGCATGTGGTCAGTGAGGATCAGGTCCGGCTTTTCTTCCCTCGCTTTCGCCAGCCCGTCGTCGCCGCGTGACGCGCAGACCACCCGATGCCCCATGTCCGTGATCGCTTCGGCGAACACTTCGAGTAGCGGCTGTTCGTCTTCGACCAGGAGGACAGTCCGCTCGGCCATGGTCAGCCCTCTAACCTCCCCGGCAGCGGCCGGCCGAGACCGGTCAGCAGACCCTCCACCGATTCGATCGGACCGAGGACCTTCATGCCACCCTCGTCGATCACGAACTCCCGCAGGCCATTGTCGGGCGCCCCTTCCCGCACCTTCAGGATCGAGATGATCCGGTGCAGCCTGCCGCGCAGCTCGAGATACCGCAAGAACAGCAGGTTCTCGGCGGTCACCGCCAGAGGGGTATCGCTGAAGTCGAGCTCCAGGCCGGCGATCTTCGGCACCTCCTTGATGAAGACCGACGTCACGCCGCGCGCGCGCAACGATTCGACGAGCGCGGTCAGGAAGCGCCGGCCGCGTTCGGGAACGGTCAGCGACCCCTCCAATTCACCCACGCCATCGAGCACCAGGCGGCGCGCGCCGACGCGATCGAGCTCGGACAACATCGCTGCCGCGAGGTCGTCGGCTTCGATCTCTACGGGCGCCATGTGGACGATCGTGAGGGCCCCGTTCGCGACCACATCGCTGACGTCGAGGCCGATCTCACGGCCCCGTTGCATCAATTTGTGGGCCGGCTCGGCGTACGACACGAACAGCGCAGGCTCACCCTTCGAGGCGCCCGCCGCCGCAAAATGAAGCGCGAGGAGAGTCTTGCCTACGCCCGTGGACCCGGCCAAAAGGGTGGTCGTCTGGAGCGGGAGGCCGCCGCCCAGCAGCCTGTCGAGCTCGGGCAGCCCGAAGTCGACCTTGCCCTGGGCCAGCTTGTACGAGGGCCGTACCGGGACGAGCGTCTCCAGCCGCCGGATGATCTGCATGCCGTCGCGGTCGATGTGGATGGCGTGCTCGCCCTCCACGTGCGCACGGCCGCGAAGCTTGGCGATCTCCAGTCGCCGGAGCCTCCTGCCCTCGACGGATTTCAGCGACAGCGAAAGGATGGCGTCGACGGTCGTCGCCTCGGGGTACTGAAGTAACGTCGCGAGCGGATACTCGGTCGTGAAGAGCGCCGTGCAGTTTGCCTGCGCCAGGCCGACGCCCAGATCGTAGAGAAACTTTCGGATCGCGCTCTCGTCGTGCCAGAGATCGCGCAGCGATCGCAGTCCATCGACGAACAACAAAGACGCCTGGCGCTCGCGGACGGTGCGCAGCACAACCTCCTTCGCCTCGTCCGGGCCCTTCACCAGCGACGCGTACGCGCTGAGCAGGAAGATTTCGTTCCCGAGCTTGTCGGCGTCGAAGAAGGTGAACCCCCGCAGCTCCTCGACGAGCTTGTCGTGAGGCTCGGAGGTGATGGTCGCGAGAACCACGTTCGATCCCGCGGCGGCCTGGGCGAAAGCGATCTGGCTGCAGAGGATCGTCTTTCCCGAGCCGGGATCCCCTGTGACGATGACACTCTGCCGGCACGGGATGCCGCCGCCCAGCAGGTCGTCGAGCAATGGGAGGCCCGTTGAAAATATCTCCTGGCTTCGCATGTTCGGCTGTCCGGTAATGTCGGTGTCGGCTACGCGGCGCGCAGGGAGCCGAAGACGGCGACCCTGTGCCCGCGAAGCGTTCTCGTCATCGTGGAAAAGAAAAACACTGCCGCTGCGATGTCAACCCGTGGCGCCGTCACGCCGAGCGTTCCTGACGAAGGCGGGTGTCGGAAATAGTTTCGACGGCTGCGCAGTTTGTCGCGGACGGAACGAAGGAGTGGAAGATGCTGCGCGTTTCGTTTTCAAGCATGACGACGGCCAGAGCCGCTGTGAACGTCCTCGAGGCGTACGGGTATTCAGCCAAGCAGTTCGGCCGGGACGTCGTCACGGACTGTCCCACGTTGCTTGCCGTTCCCGCGATCCAGAAGCGGGTCGGCTTCGCGGAGATCGAACGCCTCGAGCTGAGCGGACGGATGGACTCCATCGAACCGACCGATGCGTTTCCGGACGCGCCGAGCCCGTCGCGAACGGAGGCGAGCCGCGAGCTCATGGCCTGAGCCCGATCGAACAGCGTCGCCCTTGACGCCCGCTCGATGGTGCTTTTACTTTTCTCGCACAGGCGAATTGCCACATCAAATCGGGCACTTAGCCCAGGAGGTCGACCATGCTCGTGCGACGGGTTTGGCCCTCGAGGCCGACATTCGAAGGTTCGCTTCTCGATTTCGATCAACTACGGCGCGAGATGCTGCGCCTGCTCGACACGGCGACCGGCGACGGCGCCGCCGAGCCGGTTGCCGGCGTCTTCCCGCCGATGAACATCACGCAGGACGACGACAACTTCTACGTCCGCGCTGAGATCCCGGGCATCAAGCCGGCTGAGATCTCCATCTCCGCACTGCGGAACCGGCTCTCGATCTCCGGCAAGCGAGAGATCCCGCGCGAACATGACCGGGTGAGCTACCACCGCAAGGAACGCCCGGAAGGCGCGTTCAATCGCGCGGTCACCTTGCCCAGCGAGGTAGACGCGGAGCGCGTCGACGCGCGCTACACCGACGGCATTCTCACGCTGACCTTGCCGAAAGCGGAACAGGCAAAGCCGCGGCAGATCGCGGTCCGGACCTGAGCGGCACGAAAAGGAAAGGAGGAAGACACCATGGCCACGGAAGCCACCACGGATGTTCAGAAGGCAGACACGTCGAGCGTCGCAAACGCCCCGGAGCAGACACGTACCGGTCCGGTCTACTCGCCCGCGGTCGACATCTTCGAGAACGACAACTCCATCACGCTGCTGGCGGACATGCCGGGTGTGAAGGCGTCGGATCTGGAGATCGATCTGCGTGAGAACGTGCTCACGCTGACCGGACGAGTCACAACGCTGGGAACCGCGAAGGAGTCGAACGTTCTGCGCGAATATCGGCCAGGGACGTTCTTCCGTCAGTTCACGCTGGCGGAGACCATCGACCAGCCGAAGATCGACGCGCAGCTCACGGACGGCGTGCTGAGGCTCGAGCTGCCGAAGGTCGAGAAAGCGCGGCCGCGGCAGATCACGGTCCGAGCCGCCTAGTCCCCCACCAGGGTGCCTTCGTGACAGGGGCGCAGGCTCCATGGGGCGCACGTACTACATGATCCTCGGCGTCCCGCGCACCGAGAGCCCGGGAGGGATCCGGTCTGCGTATCGCGACCTCGCAAAGAGGCTGCACCCCGACGTCGCGGGCCAGCAGGCGACGCACGCCTTTCAAGAGATCACCGAGGCGTACGACGTCCTGTCCGACCCGCAGCGCCGGAGCGCGTACAACGACGAGCTCCGGCGCGCGGAGAGCGGCGACGTGGCGCCCGTGCGCGACGCGCCGCCGGCTGCGTTCGCGCGCGCCCCGGTTTCGATCTTCAGCGCCGCCGAGACGGTCCGTCCCTCGTTCGACGAGATGTATGACCGGTTCCGCCGCAACTTCACCGGCCTCGGCATCCCGAAGTCCGAGCATCTCGAAGGCCTGAACATCGAGGTCGTTCTCACGCCCGAGGAAGGGCGCCGGGGCTGCGTGCTGCCCATCGGCGTTCCTGTCTTCCGGCGTTGCCCAGAGTGCGGCGGCTCCGGGCGCGACTGGCTGTTTCCGTGCCTGGCGTGCGGGCAACAAGAGACGATCGAAGAGGAGGAGATCGTCCGCGTTCGCATCCCGCCGATGGCGCGCTCGGGATCGATCTTCGAGCTGCCTCTCCAGGGCTTGGGCATCCACAACTTCTGTCTTCGGCTCCAGGTTTTCGTGGAGCCGTAGGTCGTGAAAGAGAGGAGGTTACGATGTGGTTCGAATGCAGTGAATGCGGCGGTCATGTTGCGCGGGCGTAACCGCCCGATCTCTCGATGGGGCCACGTCGCGCCAGGAACGGCGCCACGCGTACGGACGACGCCCACGACGGCCGACCTAGTGTCGTACTGGGGCGGGCAGTACCGGCTGTTGAGGGTCCGCGAGGGCGCGGAGCAGCTCGGCGCCTGCAACGCGTCCGTCTACCGGTTGGTCGAGAACGGCGAGCTGCCGCACGTCCGGATCGTCAACTCGATCCGGATCCGGCCGGACGACCTCGAAGCGTTCCTCAGGGGCGTGCGCGTCGAACCTTGAACGTCAGGTTCACCGGCGGCGCCGGTACGTGATCTTCAGATCGTCGTTCCAGTGGACGTCGTCTTTGCACAGCTGGCTAACACCGATGATGGTGTCGCCACCGTCGGCAAATGTGCCGGTGAACCGTTGCGAGAATCCGGGAGAGTTCCGCCACCATCGCCATGCTTCGTCATCGACACGTGCCTGGTAGATGCGGAACACGCCCCGCGAGTCGTAGTAGTCCATGCTCAGGTCCCGTGTGCCGGCGCCTTCTCGTGCCGCCCCCGGCGCGTCGTCGACTCGGTCCCGGTCGGTAAACCCGATGATCGAGATCGAGTCGGGAAAGTCAGGGTGGTCGGTGCCGGCGCGATGGATCAGGAACCGTTCGCCTTCCAGCCATTCGATCGTGGCGGTGCCGCGCACAACCACACCGGGAACGGCGGGATGAGTGCCTTCGGTGGTCCAAGCGCCCACGAGCCGGTTGAGCTGTTCCAACTCGGGTTCACGCTTCGTCTTACTTTTGCTCATGGGCTCCTCGCTGGTACGACGATTGGCGGATCGGGCGGTCGATAAAAATGAGAGCGCACCGGCCGCCGAGAATCACGCTGTCGTCTCGACGGCTTTCTTGAGCCCGTCGAGCATCATGCTCCAGTTGCGGCGCGACTCGTCGCGGGCCTTTTCGCTGGGGTTGTTGTCCTGCGAAAGATCGACGTGAACGGCCCCGTCCGGACCCTCCAACTGAATGGTGACGTTGTGATAGTTCTCGGGCCGATCGGGCGCGCCCGACAGCGGGCTGAAATGGCTATAGCGAAGCCGTTTCCCCTGCTCGATCTCGAGGATCCGCCCCTTATCCTCGAAGGGTTTCCCTTTCCACTCTCCCTTCCAGACGATCGGGCTGCCCACCTGCCAATCGGACTCAACCGTGGCGCCGAACATGTACCGCCTGACTTTCTCCGGGTTGACGAGCGCGCGTCCCAAACCTGGGACACGGACCCTTTGATGGTGACGTCGGCCTCAGCCACAAAATTATCAGGCATCGTCGCCCCCTCATGGAGATCTTTAGCCATCCATAAGCAGACCAAAAGTTGAGTTGGCGTGATTGGGCTGCCGAACGCCCAACGAGCAGCAGACCCGGCTCGCGGCGGGTGGCGCTTTGGGAGCCGCCGTCGACGCGGAACCGCTGGAAAGCGATCCCGCGGACTTAGTGTTGTCGGGGCGAGAGGATTTGAACCTCCGACCTTTCGGTCCCGAACCGAACGCGCTACCAGACTGCGCCACGCCCCGAATGTGTTGTGAGGAAGATATGCGGGAAGGGTGGATCTGCCAAACTTGCCGTCGCCAGTCAATGGCGCAGTCGCACCCGCCGCAAGAAGACGTCGGCCACGAACAGGAGGGCGGTCGCCAAAAGGATCGGCGTACGAAGCGGTTGGCGCGTCTCGCGGCGGTCGCTGCCCGCGTCATAGAGCTCGCGCACGTCCCCGATGACCCGGCCGCCGGTGCGGGTGGCCGTCGCGGCCAGCAGGGCCGGGCCCTCGGCCAGGGCGCCATCGCTGGCTTTGGGGTGGGGGCGTAGCTCGGGCGCGAACGGCAGCGTCATCCGGCCGGCCGCGGCCGCCGTGGGGACCTTGCCGGCCGACAGCGTCGCCGCGAACAGCAGCGCGCCGGTATCGACATCCGGGTGGAAGCTGGCTTCGTAACGGCCGGGCGCGGTCTCCGCCATCGGCAGCATGCGCGGCGGCGCCGCCGGGTGACCCGGACTGACCGCCGTGACCTGCACGCTGCCGTCGAGGCCGACCATGAAGCGGTCGTCGGCGCCGACAGCATCGACGGTCAGGCGCACGAGATCGCCGGCGCGCATGCTCCGGATGGGGAAGTGCGCGGCCGCGCGCCGCCGCATGGTCGCGCGCGCCACCTGCGCCCACAGCTTCTCGTACGGCGGCCAGCGCGACCACGCCGCCGCCCAGCGTGCGCCGAGGTCGCTGGTCCAGGCGGCCACCTGGCCGAGGCCGAGCTGCCAGCGCGCGAACAGGGGCGCGCCGTCGGCGGTCGCCAGGATCAGCTCGGCCTGGGTGCGCGGCCGCGTGACGACGTAGCCGCCCAGCGCCGGCGCGCTCTCCAGCGGCACGCCCGCCAGCGCCGCGACACGCTTGGCGACGCGCACGCCCGTCGGGCGTTCGACGATCGACCGGTCGCCGAGCTCGGACGTCTCGCGCGAGAAGATGCGGGGAATGCTGGCGGGATCGCGCGTGTGATAAAAGCGCCCGCCGCCGCGGTTCGCGATCGTCTTCAGCATCGTCTGATCGGCGCCGTCGCCGACGCCGACAGCCGACACGGTGATGCGCGCAGCCGACGCGGCGTCGAGCAGATCCGGAATCTCGTCATAGGGCGACTGCCCGTCGGACAGCAGGATGATGTGCTTCTTGCGTGCGTGCGCCGGCAGCAGCTCGTCGACCGCCTCGCGAAGGCCCGATAGGATGTTGGTGCCGCCGCTGGCGCTGATGCGCGCGATGTCGCCCAGGATGCGCTGCCGGTTGGCCGCGCGTTGCAGGCGTACGACCGGATTGGACGCGCTGTCGAACACGATGACGGCGATCTGATCAGCGGGCGGCAGCGCCTCGGCGGTGGCGCGCGCGGCTTCCTTCGTGAGCTCCATCTTGGGGCCGGCCATCGAGCCGGACTTGTCGATGACCAGCGCCAGCGCCAGCGTCGCTTCCTCGCGGCGGTCGGGGATGTCGAGGCGGACGGGCAGCATCGACTCGAGGCGCGTCGTCATGTAGCCGCCGGGGCCGAAGCTCTGCGTACCGCCCGCGACGAGCAGCCCGCCGCCCGCGCGGACGAACGCTTCGAGCGCGGCCAGCGTCGGCTCGGGCAGGAGGGCGCGCGGAACGTCGGCGAGCGCGACCAGATCGTAGCGGCCGAAATCGAAGTCGCGCGGCACGCCGCGGGCGGCGCGTACGTCGGCGGCGACGTGCTCCGCTGCGAGGGCGCGCGCGAAGGATCCGGACGCGCCGCTGTTGCCCTCGAGCACGAGGATGCGGGGATCGTGCTCGGTCGCGATCGCCAGCATGCCCTCGTCGTTTTCCGGATGGCGGTCGCCGCCTTTCGCGGATGCGCGCACGTGAAGGGTGGCGGTGCCGGGTTCGTTGATGCGCACGGTGAACGACGCGGTCGTCGCGCCGGGCGCGAGCGCGAGCGTCTGTTCCGGCTCGTCGATGGCGACGTGGGGATCGCCCCCGCCGTCGAGGCGGACGCGCGTTTGCGTGGCGCGATCGGCGAGCAGGCGGACGTCGACGCGGAAGGGGGTGCGTGCGCGGACGTCGTCGGGCGCGGCGAGGCTGACGACCGCGACGTCGCCGCGTTCGTCGGACGGCAGTGGAAACGCGAACAAGGGCGTGCCGCGATCGCGCAGCCGCTCGCCGGTCGCGACCAGATCGCCGCGGGTCGGGACGCCGTCCGAGATCAGCAGCAGGCGCGGGATCGCGGTGGCGTCGACGAGGCCCGCGCCGAACCCGACGGCAAGGGCGAGGTCGGTGGCCGCGCCGGCGGGTGGCGGCAAGCGGGCCACCGCCGCGGCCCCGGGCGGGCCCAGCGGAGCGACCTCTTCAGCGTGGGCGCCGAACCGGACGACGCGCGGTGGCGGGTCGCCGCGTTCGGCGGCAACGCGCGCGAGCGTCGTCACCGTCTGGTTGGCGAATGCGAGCGCGTCGTCGGAGACGCTGTCCGAGACATCGACCAGCGCCACCGCGGAGACGGCGCGCGCGGGCCGGCGCAGCGTCGGACCCGCCAGCGCCGTCGCGATGCCGGCCAGCACCAGCGCGCGGAGCAGCGCCTGCACGCGCAGCTGGCCCGGCGAGAAATCGGCGAGCGACCGCCGCACGATCAGCCAGAGCAGCGGCGTCACGAGCAGCACGAGCAGCCAGGCCGGATGTTCGAAAGCGAGGCGGCGATCGGACACGGGCGCAGCGGCCAGCGCCGCGAGCAGCGACGTCATGTCGTCCACCGCCGGTGATAGCTGAGGCATTCGGCGAGCAGCAGCGCGAGCGCCAGCCAGAGCGCCAGCGCGCTCAGGCGGACGCCGCCGCGCCAGACGGGCGGATCGGGCGCCGCCAGCCGGTGGCCGCCCAGCTCCAGCTCCCTGACCGGCGTCGTGTCGGATTCGCGCACGTCACCTAGATTGGCAGCGACGACCATGTCGCCGGCGTGGTGGAAGCCGACGTGGGCGATCGCGATCTCGGGAAGGTCGTCGCGCAGCCGCGCGCTGGCGCCGGTGAGCAACGCTGGCGGCGTCTCGAGCGTGGCGTCGGCTGTCAGCCCGGGCGCCCACGCGAGCGCGTTGGCGATCAGCAAGGGAAACGCCGGCCGCATCGGCAGATCGGAGCGGCGCGGATCGAAGCTGGTGGCCGCGATGCGCAGCCCCGGACGCTCGCGCGCGATCAGCAGCGGCACGCCGAAGGAACCGGCGACCGCGACGTCGCCGGCGGCGAGCGCGAGGCGGCGCGCCGACGAGATGTTCACGTCGCTGAGATCCAGCTGATGCGCCAGCGGATGATCGCGGCGAACGTCGGCGATCACCGGCTCCTTGACGGTGCCGCGTTCCGCGAACGGGCTCCCCGGACCATGCGCGTCGAGGTACAGGTACCGCCCCGCGGTGGGCGGCGAGGCGGGCGCGACGCTGTCGAAGACGACCAGGTCGTAGTCGGGCCAGCGCGCGCGCTGCGCCTCTGCGGCGGAAAGCGACTGCCGGACGATGGCGACCGTGCGCCCGAGGCTGAGCAGCGCGCCGTCGAGGTAAAGGTTTGGACCGCCCACGCGCAGCACGCGCCTGCGGGGCAGCGGCGGGACGACCGCGTACCCGATGTCGTCGAGCGCGAGATCGTCTTCGCCGCCGTCGGCGAGCGGCCGTCCGTCGGCGGTCAGCAAGCGCGCCTGCAGGCGCGCGTCGGGCGCGAACACGTTGGGCAGCTCGTGGCGGCGGCGCTCGCCGGGACCGAGATCGAGGCGCACACGTTCGACGGTCGTGTCGCCCGCCGCGATGTCGACGCCGACGGACGCGCGCTTGCCGCCGAAGTTCTGGACGACCAGCGCCGCCTCGACTGCGCTCGGGTCGGCCGGCACGCGCCGCGCCGCAAACGAGATGATCCCGACGTTGCCGCCCGCGCGGCCCGGCTGGCCGACGCCCGCGAAGCGCACGTCGACGCCGGCGGGGAGGGTGCGGAGCGCTTCTTCCGTGAACGCGCCGTCGCTGACAAGCACCACCGTCGGCCGCGGGCGGCCGCGCAGGATCGCCGCAGCGAACGTCAGCGCGCGCGGCAGATCGCCCGGCTCCTCGCTGGGCCCGACCGCCGCGACCGCCCGTCGCAGGCGGCCGGCGTCCGCTTCGAAGCCGCTCTCAGCGACGGCGTCGGCAGCGAACGACGCGACAAGCGCCCGATCCGCTGCCGCCAGCCCGTCGACGATCGCGACCGCGCGCGCGCGCGCCGCATCCAGCCGGGTGCTGGCGCCGTCGCGCGCCGACATCGACGCCGAACGATCGATCAAGACGACCAGGCTGCGGCCGGCGCGATCGGCCGCCGCAGGGCGCGGGTCGACCGCCGCGAGCAAGACCAGCCCGACAAGCACCAGCGCCAGCAGCAGCGACAAAAGATCGCGCAGGCGGCGCGCCCAGCTGGTGGTCCGGCGCGGGCCGGCGACGTCGAGCCACAGCGGCGCGAACGACACCACCACACGGCGGCGCCGCAACCGCACCAGGTAGAGGACGGTGATGGCCGCCGCCGCGACCCCGCCCGCGACGGCGGCGGCGCGCGCCGGCAACGGGCCTGACAACAGCGCGGCGAGGTTCATCGCGGCTAACGCAAGAGGCCGCCCGCGCGGAACATGCGCAGCACGGCCGCGTCGAACGCCTGATCAGAGACGACGGTGAAGCACGGGATGGCGCGCTCGCGGCAATACCCCTCCAGCTCGCGCAGCAGCGTCTGGTGCCGGCGCCGGTAGGCCGCCACCACCGACGGCGACACGGTCAGCTCGCGCGATTCGCCCGTCTCGATGTCGCGCAGCTCGATGTCGCCGAAGACGTCGGGCGCCAGCTCCTGCGGCGCGCTCACCTGGATGGCGACGACCTCCAGGCGGTGGTGGCGCAGCAGGTCCAGCGCCGCGCGGTGGCCCGCCGGGTCGTAGAAATCGGAGATGACGATCGCCAGCCCGCGCCGCCGCCGGCGTCGCCGCGACAGGAAGGCGCGCACCGCCGCCGCCAGCCCGACGCGCCCGCCCGCGTGCACGCCCTCGAGGAAACGGAGGATGGGCAGGATCGCGCCCTTGCCGCGCGCCGGCGGCAGCACCGGCGCGTCCTCGTCGCCCAGCGGGCTCAGCGCCACGCGATCGAGGTTCGCGAGCCCGACGTACGCGAGCGCCGCGCCGATCTGCAGCGCGAGATCCAGCTTCGCGGGGCTGCCGAATCCCATCGACGCGCTCGCGTCGACGAGCACCTCGACGAGCAGGTCTTCCTCTTCCTGGAACAGACGCAGCGCCAGCCGTCCGAGGCGCCCGTACAAATTCCAGTCGAGGTAGCGCAGATCGTCGCCCGCCGCGTAGTCGCGGTGGTCGGCGAACTCCAGCCCGGCGCCGACCCGCTTCGAGGCGCGGTTGGCGCGCAGCAGGCCGGCCGACATGCGCGCGCTGCGCCGGATCGTCAGCACCAGCGACTCCAGTCGGCGCAGGAAACGCTCGTCGAACCGGCGGCCGCCCGGCGCGTCGCGATCGGTTTCGGCAGCGGCGCGCGCGGACGCCATCACGCCCTCTCGGAAAGCTCGGGTAACGCGGCCAGGATCGCGGCGACGACGGCGTCCGAGGTCACGCCTTCGGCCTCGCCGTCGAAGTTGAGCAGCACGCGGTGGCGCAGCGCGGGCAGGGCGACGCGGCGAACGTCGGCGAACGACGGCGCGAATCGGCCGTCGCGCAGCGCCTCGATCTTGGCGGCCAGCATCACCGCCTGCGCGCCGCGCGGCGAGCTGCCGTAACGGACGAAGCGTTTCACCTCGGCGACCGACGAGCGCGCCGGGTGCGTCGCCTCGACAAGGCGGACCGCGTAGTCCTGGACCGGGCGGGCGACCGGGACCTGGCGGACCAGCGCGCGCATCTCCAGCAGGCGGTCGCGCCCCAGCACCGGCCGCACGGCCGGCTCGTCGCTGCCGGTCGTGCGTTCGAGGATCGCGTGCAGCTCGTCGCGCGCGGGCGGGTCGACGCGCAGCTTGAACGTGAAGCGATCCAGCTGCGCCTCCGGCAGCGGGTAGGTCCCCTCCATCTCGATCGGGTTCTGCGTCGCCAGCACGAAGAACGGCGGCTCGAGCGCGTAGCTCTGCTTGCCGACCGTGACCGACTGCTCCTGCATCGCCTCCAGCAGCGCCGACTGCGTCTTCGGCGTCGCGCGGTTGATCTCGTCGGCGAGCACGACGTGCGCGAAGATCGGCCCGCGCTGGAACTCGAAGCGCCGTGACGTCTCTCCATGTTGGGACGCCTCGACGATCAGGTTCGTCCCCAGCACGTCGGCGGGCATCAGGTCGGGCGTGAACTGGACGCGCGAGAACGACAACTCCAGCGCCTCCGCCAGCGTGCGCACGAGCAGCGTCTTGCCCAGGCCCGGGACGCCTTCGAGCAGCACGTGCCCGCCCGCGAGCAGCGCGCTGGCGACCGCGCCCGCGATGTCGGCCTGCCCGACGATCCGCCGCGCGATCTCGGCCAGCAGCCGGTCGACGTCGGCGCGAAAGGCGGCGACCGCCGCGGTCGCGACGTCGTTCGATGCCATGCGATCGGCGGGGGCGGTCATTTGCGTGGGGCCTTTCCTGTGCGCGGCCGGATCAGATCGAAGTAGCGGCGCACGACGTAGCGCCGTCCCTCGGGCACGGCGGTCGTCGCCAGCGCGTCCTCGACGGCGGCCTGGTAATCGGCGAACACGCGCGCGTAACCGCGCTGCGCGAAGCCGCGATCTGCCGCGCCGCCGATCACCTCGGCGCGGTTCGGTCCCGCGCCGCTCGCGACGCGGGCCTCGGTCTCGTGTCCGCGCGCCTGCATGTCGCCGCGCTGGCCCAGCGGCGGGCCGCCGCGGCCGTTGCCGATGCCGTCGCCGGGCGCGCTGCTGCCGCGCGCTTCGACGGTCTCGCGCTCCGCGAGCAGCGCCGCGGCCTCGCCCGTCCCTTCGCCTTCTCCGTCCTCGCCCTGGCCCTTACCTTGGCCCTGGCCCTGTCCTTTGCCTGCCTGGCCCTGGCCCTGGCCGTCGCCCGGCTTGCCGTCCTGTCCACGCTGCCCACTCTGTCCCTGTCCCGTCTTGCCGCTTTCGCCGCCTTGTTCGGCGGTCGCGTCGCCCTCGCCCTGGCCGCCGCCCTCGCTGGTGCCGACGCCGTCGCCCTGCTGGCCTTCGCCCTGCTGGCCCGGCTGGCCCTGGCCCTGCCCGGGCTGGCCGGATTCGCCGCGCGCCGCGCGCTCGAAACGGCGCATGCCCGACTGATCGCCGCCGCGCATCTCGCCGCGCCCGAGCCGCTCGCGCATCTGTCGCAGCGCGCGTTCCAGCTGGCGCAGCGCTTCGGCGCTGGCCCCGCGGTTGCCCATCTGGCTCAGATCTCCGCCGCTCTTCTCCGCGCGCGACTTGCAGCTGGGATCGCCGTCGCGGCACGCGCGCGATGCGCCGTCGAGGTTACGCTGGAGGCGCTCGAGGCGCCGGTCGCCGTCGCCGGGCTTCTCCGACGCGGCGGAACCTTCCTTGTCGTCGCTTTCACGCGAAAGTCGCCGCGGGTCGTTGCCGCCGTCGCCTTCCTGCCCGCCCAGCGTGTTGCCCACGCCGCGCGCGGCTGACGCGAGCGCGCGCGCCGTCTGCGTCGGGTTTTCGGCCGCGGCGGCCCCCAGCGCGGCCCGCGCGCGGGCGGCATCGGCGTCCTCGGCGGTCAGCGCTTCACCGGCGCCGCGCGTCGCTGGCTCCGACTCCAGCGCCTTCTTCGCCGCCTCGAACGCCTTGGCGTCGCGCGCCGCCTGCGCGGCGGCCTCGGCGGCCTGTCGTTGCAGCTCGGACAGCTTTTCCAGCGCATCGCCGTCGCTCAGCTGGCCGGCGGACAGCCGGCGCAGCGTGCCCTGCAGCTCGCCCGCCAGCGCAGCGAGCCGCTCGTCGTGAAGCAGGGCCGCGGCCTCCGCCGCGCGCCGCGCCTCCTCGCGCTCGACGTCCAGTGCGCCCCTGGTCAGAGGGACGCCGGGCGCCGGCGGCACCGCGATCGGCACGCGCGCCGCGCGCGATCGCACCGGCGCCACCGCCGCCGCGGCCAGCACCACCGCGCCCATCGCGAGCGCGGGCAATCCCTTCGGGCGGCGCGGCGCGACGGCGCCACCGGGCGCCAGCGTCCGCGTCCGCGCCACCGCGTCCTGCACCAGCGCGCGCGCGAGCGGCGTCTCCTGGTCGCGCAGGCAAAGCGCCGACAGCACCCGATCCTGCCGGTCCAGCGCGGCGTCGGCAAAGCGCGCGCACCCCTCCAACGGGATGCTCCGCGCACTCCGGATGATCGCGCCCAGGACGATGCTCGCCGCCAACAACGCGACGGGTCGGGGCGCGCCGACCGACCGCCCACCGACGTGCGCGATGGCGATCGCAGCGGCCAG
>DATMZL010000031.1:0-12535 GCA_035607075.1 Polyangia bacterium | reverse complement strand
CTCGCATGGTCACCCCCCGCGCTCCCCGCACCCAACCAAGACCACTACCGCGAAGCTGAGGCCGCGCGGGGCGGGCGCCTACGCGGGCCACCCCCCAACGTTCAAGCGAGGCGGCTCGACCGTTGTCACCTCCTCCACGAGACCGTCATCCCGCGCGCCGGATACGACATCCGTAAATCCAAGAGCTACTCGGTCACAACGACGTCAGCACGACGATGATTACACCCACGTCCTCATCGAGGAGCGGGAGGCGTGAAGCGCTCCTCGATCCCTGGAAACGTGTACCCCGCCTGCGGACCGTTATTGCGTTACCCAGCAACACTTCGTGATGCCGTCCGCACTTCGCACCGCAAGTCCCGCGAAAGCACGCAATGATACGCAGTGGCCTCGCTTGGATAATTTTTATAGTTCGCTGAGAATGCTAGTTAGCCGGACAGAGCGATGTATCGACTGAGACTCGTATGCCTGGGCATTCCCAGCCTCTCCGGACCTGAGGCCGCATCTGACATCACAAAGGAATTCGCCGATCACCGCACATGGTTTTCGAACGTGACCTGTCGGTGGGACGGGCACAGCCTCATTCTCGAGGCGGATAGCGACTTCGACTCTGATGGCCGGGCACTGTTGGACGAGTACTCAGATTGCATCTCGGCCTATGTCTCCGGTGACTTCGACTCGAGTATCTCCATCGACTCTGTGGTGAAGGTCTAGAGGAGCGTTCGGCTCCGAACCCGCCGTTGCAGTCGGACGGGCGCGTCGGTCGCTGCGCTCCCTCGTGCGCCCGCCGCTGAACGGCAGTATCGTTCGGCAGACGAGCAGTGCGGCTGGTCTGCGCTCTCAAACCTTGTTGAGCAACCGAAGTATGCCCAAGGCATCAAAGCACCTTCGCGCGGCGTTAAAGCTACTCCGTATGAGCAGAGCGGAGCTTGTCGACATGGTTCGCGAGGAGATGCTCGAGCTGCCCAAGCTTCCGCCGGAGACAAGACAGCGAGTTAAGGCGAGCAGGAGCCGTCAGAAGAAGCGCTAAAGCTTTGCCCTGCGGCTGTTGTCGGAGTCCATCGTGGGGTGAGCTGCCGAACCGCCCGTTACAGCAGACGAACGCCACACGTTTCCGCGCGAGGGCGTCTCGTGCCGCGACGCCGCGGGCTGCGCCCGCGGCTCCTCGCGACCGTGGTACGCTCGAACGCGACCTCGCCTTGGCCAGCACGCGGAGAGATGAGCCGGTATCCCCCAAGCTCGAGGTTCTTCTCGAGGCAGCTCGGCGGGCAAACTGGGACGCCCTTCATGGTCCGCGCCATCTGCGAGCCGGGCGGTTTCGCATCGAGAACACGCGGGACGCTGCCCAACAAGGCGTTGCAGCGGACAGCGCTACGCGCCGCCGCTGAACGCCAGTATCGTTGGACGAACGATGCGGGTGGAATGGCAAATCCGAGTGCTGCTTCTGGGCTTCCTGATGGGGAGTTGCTCCTCACCGTCACCGACGTACCTGGAGGACCTCAAAATGCCCGCTTTGATCTGGGAAAGAGCACGCGGCCTTTGTGGTAGCGGCCTCGCGCTCGATGGCGATGGGCAACTCTGGGCCGACGAAGGCGGTTGTGAGGACGGCAGACCGGAACTGAGTTCGCGAGGTCGCGGGGCGCCCGAAAAGGTCGAGGCTCTGCGGCACGCGTTCGATGCGTTGCCACAGAACAGCGGATCGGATCGATCGGCGTGCAGTGGAAACGTCGACTCGTTCTCGAAGAGGGCGTCCGCCGGCGGTTTCGATTCATGGGCCTGTGCGTCTGGCACCGGTGCTGACCTCGCGGGGCTCGAAGAGCCTTACCTCACGGCAGCCGAGTCGTTCCGGGCGCTGCCGTGAGAGCGCCGTCCAACATGACGTTGCAGCTGTCGGCCGTCCTTCCTCGCTTCGCTCGGGCGGTCGCTGCGCTCCCTCGTGCGCCCGCCGCTGAACGGCAGTATCGTTCCGCAACGAACATGCAGCGATCGATCCACTTGCTGCGAGCTGTCCTTGCCTTCGCGCTCGTCGTTTCATGCAAGACGAACGACGGCGCCACGTCGAAGGTGCTCGTACCGAAGGGCTTCGATGTCTCGCTTCTCGAGATCCTCGCCTGCCCAGAGAATTTATCGACGGTGCGGCTTGCCACAGCAGCCGAGGTGGAGGCAATTCGGACAAGAGTGGCGAAGGGTAGCGTGCACTATCGCGATGGGCGGACTCCGTCCTCGGCGTTTGAAGGCATCCTTATTCGCGCTGATGGGCGCGTCGGATACACGATCACTGGCGGCGTCGCGGACATGATGCCGGAAAACGGGCTTGCACTGGATCCGACCGTCGGTCCTGCTGATCCGAGTAAATATCGTCGGTGAGTGGCAAACACTGCGCAACCCGCCGCTGAACGGCAGTATCGTTGGGCAGACGAGCGTCGCGAGGAATTCATGACCCCACTGGAAGAAAATCTTCGTGCCTTCTTCCAGAATTACGCGCGGACATTTCACCAGGATCTCAACAATTTCTGCGACCTGTACGAGATCCCGTCGGAGACCGTGCGGCTCGACGGTCTGGTTCAGCGTTTCGACACGAAGGGCACGGCGGTGGAATTCTTCACTCTCGCCAAGAAGAGGTATGAGGAGGAGGGGTGCGCTCAGTGGGGAATCAGAGGCTTCGTCGTCGAAGATCGTGGGGGCGGCCGTGCGCGAGCCACGATTGATTGGGATATGAAGGACGCCAACGGTATGCCGATTCGAGGCTGGAGGCAGACGTACGACGTCATCGGTGGTCCCATCCATTGGAAGGTGCAGCACTCGACGCTCCATGCCGGATCCGAGGTTGCATACCCTGGGCTGCCCAACCAGGCGTTGCAGACGGACGGCGCGTCGCGCCGCCGCTGAACATTCTAGGTGACGCTCGCGCGCGGCGAATCAGCGCTTCGGGCGTCGGCTTGCGCGGGGCTCGCTCGCGCGGGCGTGGGCGGCTTCGGCGGCGGCGAGGAAGGTCGGCTCGTCGACCTTCTTCAAGTCGCAGCGGGTCGCGCCCATGCGGCCCCAGCCGCCGGGGACGGGCGACAGCGCGTGCGGCGCCATCTCGCAGAACGTCTCCTGCGCGAGCGGATCGAACATGAAGTTCACGTCGCGGCCGTCGCCGGCCAGCGTCGCGAAGATCCGTCGCGGCGTCCGGAAGGCCGCCCGATCGAAGTGAGGCGCCTCGCGCACGTCGTCGAAGCGGAGAAGCAGCTTGCGCGCGCGCGCCGCGGTGAGAGCCACGCGGCGAGGTTACACCCGCCGCGCGCGCCAGAAATCCCAGAGGAGAATCGCGCCGCCGACCAGCTCGCCGCCGAGTGTGACGGGGTTGAGGATCGTGCCGAGGTGCTGGCCGAGGCCGCGGAACGGATACGCGGGGAAGTGCCAGCCGAAGAGCGGCCAGAGCAGCGTTCCCAGCCCCATCGAAAGACCGACGACGTCGAGGATGAAGTGGGTCGCGACCCCGATGGCCCCCGCGCGCACGAGCGCGGACCGCGTGATCCACGCGGCGAAAGTCAGGATCAGCAGGAACAGCGCCGTGTGCGCGAACAGATGCGTGCCGGACAGGACGGGACCACGCTGCCCGGTGAGCCAGAACGGGATGTAGAAGAGGGGCTTGTCGATCAGATCGGGGAGCAACGCGCCGAGGAAGAACGCGCGCCGCGCGCCGCGCGAGAAGGCGCGGTACGGGCGCGCCGCGATCTTCTTCCCGATGCCGAGGTGGCCGAGCGCAAACAACGCGTGAATCTAGATCCGATCCCCTCGCCCCGCGAAGCTCAGATCCCCTCGCCCCGCGAAGCGGGGAGAGCGTTAGGGTGAGGGGTCTGCGTCGGCAGTCGACGCTGCTATTCTGGCGCGCATGTCTGAACTGCGCGTGATCGGGGCCGGGCTCGGCCGGACGGGGACGCATTCGCTGAAGCTCGCGCTGGAGCGGCTGCTCGGCGCGCCCTGCTACCACATGGCGGAGGTCTTCCGGCGCCCGCAGGACATTCCGATCTGGCACGCGGCGGCGAAGGGCGAGCCGGTGGACTGGCGCGCGCTGTTCGACGGCTACGCGGCGGCGGTCGATTGGCCGCCGGCGGGTTTCTGGCCGCAGATCGCCGAAGTGTTCCCCGACGCGATCATCCTGCTGTCCGTGCGCGACGCCGACGGGTGGTGGAAGAGCGCTTCGGGCACGATCTTCGAGATGTATCGGCGCGGGCCCAAACCGGACGACCGGCCCGGCTGGCGGCCGATGATCACCGACATGTTCGGAAACACGTTCACGCCCGACTTCCTCGAAGAGAAGCCGGCGAAGGCGGCGTTCGATCGCCACAACGCCGACGTCCGGAAGCGCGCGCCCGCGAACCGGCTGGTCGAGTGGCGCGTGACGGACGGATGGGCGCCGCTCTGCGCGGCGCTCGGCGTCCCGGTGCCCGACGAACCGTTCCCGGTGTCGAACACGTCGGAGCAGTTCCGCGCCCGCGCCAACCTCGACGGCTGACGCCGGCGTGGCGGCGTTGGCGCCGGCCGTATGACAGACTGCGCGCATGGGGCGGCGACAGGTTGCTCAGGCGGATGCGCCGACTCTGTCGGTACGGACGGCGCGCTTCGAAGACGTACCCGCGATTCTGCGGCTGATCGAAGGCGCGATCGAGCACGGCTGTCGGAACACATACGACGGTGCGCAACGCCGCGCGGTGTACCTCGGCTACGCGTCGAACCTGTTCGTCGACGCGGTGGGCCCCTTCGAGACGATGGTCGCCGAGATCGACGGGCTGCTCGCAGCGGTCGCGCAGCTGGACGTCGACGGAGGCGCGCTGCGCGCGCTGTTCGTGGACGCGACCCTGCAGGGCCACGGCGTCGGACGCGCGTTGCTCGCCGCCGTGGAGGCGCGCGCCCGCGCCGCCGGGTGCTCGCGTTTGAGCGGCGCGATGTCGCTGAACGCCGTCCCCTTCTACGCGCAGGCGGGCTTTCGCTCGCGCGGCGGACCGACGCGCCTCCTCAACGCCGGCGTCCGCGTGCCGGTGAGGTGGATGGAGAAATCGCTCGCGGGCGAAGCGGCGTAAGCTCGGCCCATCGGGGTATGCGGCATCCGTGGGAGCTGATTCGGGTGGCGTGGGCGTCGCCGCTGCGACAAAGCCTGCGCGCCGGCGCTCGCGCAGCAGTGCGGCGACTACCACTACATGCGTTGCGACCTGCCGGATGGCGCGGCGGGCGCGGATGGGTCGCGGTGAAGCGCGCGCGGCTCGTTTTCGCGCTGGCGCTCGCGGCGCTGGCCGGCGCGGCGTGCGATCCCGTGTTCGACGTGTCCGTCCACGTCACCGCGTGCGCGGACGGCCAGCCGATCGTCGGCGCGCGCGTGGTCTCGCTCGCGTACGACGCCGACGTGTTGACTGACCCCGACGGCACCGCGCACTTCGGCGGCGTCGGCGAGCTTCGCGGAGCATTCGACATCGCGGTCGACAAACCGGGCTGGCTGTCGAAGGTCGTGACCGTCGATCCGCCCGACGGGGCAAGCCGATTCCACACGGACGTCTGCCTCGAGCCCGGGGGTCCGTAGGCCCGACATTTCCCGGCGATCTCCGCCGAACAGATCGATCAAGCGCCACTGCACAGATCGCCTAAACGGCGGTCGGGGTGCAGCGTTTTTCGCGGCGCTGCGCGCGTGGCTCGACGCTTGCTCAGAGCCCCGCGCCGGAGGAGTCGCTCATGAGGACACAAGGCGTCGCGCGGTGGTTCTTGCTTGCAACGATGGCGGCGGCGCAAGCCGCAGGCGGCTGCGGCCGCGTGACCGCAGACGGGGCCACCGGCGAGGTCCAGGTGGCCCTGACGAATGTGCCGGCCGACGTGAATTGCGTGCGCGTCGTGGCGGACGGGTCGCGCCAGGTGGTGGGTGACATGGACGTACAACCGGGGCAACCGACGACGTTCCGCATGGGCGGCCTGCCCGTGGGGAGCGTCTCGTTCTCGGCGCGCGCGTTCTCGACCGGCTGCGCCGCGGTCACGGCCCAGGCGATTCCCGGCTGGGTCAGCGCCGCGCCCGACGTCGTCGACGTCAGCGCGGACGAGGTCGCGATGGTCGCCTTGCAGATCCGCCGCAACGGTCAGGCCGCCGTCTCCATCGACTTCGAGCACGACGACGCCGGCGCGCCGCCGGACGGCGGCGGCGCGGCAGACGCGACGCCCCGGCCCGACATGGGCCGCGCGCGTTTCACGATCGCGGTCGCACGCGTCGGAACGGGAAGCGGCACGGTCGTCTCGACCGGCTCGGCGGCGATTGACTGCGGCGTCACCTGCGCCGCCGAGCTGGACGCGGGCACGATCGTCACCTTCACCGCGACAGCCGGCGCGGGCAGCTCGTTCGCCGGATGGGGCGGCGCGTGCATGGGCAGCGGTGCCGCCTGCATGGTGACGATGGACGCCGCCAAGACCGTCGAGGCGACCTTCACGTTGAACCAGTACGAGCTCGCGGTCACGAAAGCCGGCACGGGGCAAGCGCAAGGTGCGGTGACCGCGGCCGGCGGAATCGACTGCGGCGCCGCCTGCACCGCCGTCTATTCGCACGGCACGACCGTCACGCTGACGGCCGCGCCGACGCCCGCGAGCAGCGTGTTCGTGGGCTGGTCGGGCGCGTGCACCGGCACAGCGCCCACCTGCACGGTCGTGATGGATCAGGCGCGCGCAGTGACCGCGACGTTCGACGCGATCGCGCCGCAAGTCAGCGGCGTGACGCCCGCGGCGGGCGCAACTAGCGTGTCGACGACCGCGACGGTGCGCGCCACGTTCAGTCGGGACATGGACCCGGGCTCCTTCACGAGCGCCGTGTTCGTGAACGGCGCGTCTGTTTCCTCCCCCTATGACATCACGACGCGCTCTATCACCATCAATCACGCGACCTTCGCGTTTGGCGCCACGATCACCGTGACGATCTCGGCGGTAGCGCGCGACGCGCAGGGCACGCCGCTCGCGCAGCCGTTTACATGGTCGTTCTCGACGGTGCCCGACACGACGGCGCCGACCATCACGGCCGTCACGCCGATCGACGGCGCGCGGATGGTGTCGCGTTCGTTCTCGCCGTTGCGGGTCACGTTCAGCGAGGCGATGGATCCCGCGACCATCAACCCGACGACGGTGACCATCGCCGGCGTCACCGGGACGGTGGCTTACGACGCGGCCACGCGCTCTGCCACGTTCACGCCGGCGGCAGCTTTCGGTCCCGCCCAGACCGCGACGCTCACCGTCGCGACCGGCGCGCGCGATCTGGCGGGCAATCCGCTGGCCAGCCCTTTCACGGCCACGTTCCGCACGGCGCGCCCGGGCCTGCGCCTGAACGCCCAGACGCCGTCGCCCATGACCAACGGCCTTGTGGCCGTCAAGCCGAGCACGGGCGAGGCGATGACGGTCTGGATTGCCGACACAGGCACGGGCGCCAAGCTGCTCTGGTCGCGCTGGACCGGCAGCGCGTGGAGCGCCGAGCAGACGCTGGACGTCGCGGTCGGGGGCACGCTTTACCCGTTCGGCCTGGTATCGACGTCGACCGGCTTCGCCTTGCTCGTCAGGAAAACCGACGACATCGCCGGCACCAGCAAACTCTTCGGCGCCACCTTCGATTCGAGCTGGAGCACGACCGACCTCACCAGCTCTCCCTCCACCGTCCGGCTCGTCGCCGGGACGACCGGCGCGATGGCGATCTATTCGACGTCAGCCGGCGTCTCCGCGCGCGTGCTGTCAGGCGGCGTTTGGACGGCTGCTCAGGCGGTTTCCGGCGACGGCGGAATCTGGGACGCGGTGGGCGTGGGCGGTCGGTTCGTGGTCGTCGGGCGCAAAGGGACCGGGCTCGAAGCGCGCGTATGGGACGGCGCCTGGAGCGCGGGCGAGACGATCAACTCCGCCACGGACGGGGCGGTCGGCGGCGTGCGCCTGACGAGCAATGCGGACAGCGCGGCCGCCGCGTGGATCTACACGTCGGCGACGCTGCCGGCGATGACGTTCGTTCACGTGCGCACGCTCGCCGCTGCGGGTTGGACGGCCGACGTCACGCTCGCCTCGTCGGCGTCCCCGGCGAGCACGCTGCTCGGCGCCAGCCACGCGACCGGGCATGCGTTCGCCTGGACGCAGGCTGGCATCAAGGCCGCGGTGGGCACGGGGACGTCCTGGCCGTCGTCGGCGGCGCTGGCGAGCGACGGAACGTTGGCGACGTTGGCCGGCTCGGACACGGGGTTTGCGCTGGTCTGGACGAGCGGCACCTCGGCGCTGGTTTCCACGTTCGCGGGCACCTGGGCTGCGGCCACGACCCTGGCGACCTCGGCTCCCCGCGCTTTGAAGGGCAACGGCAGCGGTTTCGCGGCGCTGTGGACGGACACATCGTCGACCAGGGGACGCGTCTTCGCGAGCGGCGTCTGGGGCGCGGTGACGCAGATCGATTCCACCGGCGGCGGCAGCTTGTCCCTGGAGAGGCGTGGCAGCGGCTACGTAGCAGCATGGACGGCCCACAACCAGATGCGGACCGCGGATTACGGCACCACCTGGGCCACGCCGCAGAGCTTGGTCACCGGCCTGCACGAGGCGAGCGCGATGGACGTGCGCGTAGCGGCGCGCGGCGCGCGCGCCCTTGTCACCTGGCAGCAGTTTGACGGGAACGCCGACAACACCAGCTGGCCGGTGCCCTACGCGGCGGCGTTCAACGGCACGTCGTGGACGGCGCCGTTCCAGCTCGACACGATCGGCGGAGATCCGGCGCAGATCCTCTTCACCAGCGACACCGAGGTCGCGGTCGCGTGGTTCTCAGCGCACGGTTACGGACGCATGGTGCGCAAATACTCCTTCACGTCGGGCAGCTGGTCGGCGCTCGCGGCGGCGGTGTTCGCGCAGAATTCCTTCAGCATGGGGTTCACCTTCACGGGCAGCGAATATCTGGTGGCCTATGACGACACCTCCGGCAACTGCTTGGTCACGGCCAGCACCGACGGCCTGACCTGGGGGACGCCGGCAAATCTCGGCGCGGGCAGCGCGCCGACGCTGGTGACCAGCGGCGGTACGACGTTCCTCTTCCGGACGTCGGGTACCTCGGTGCAGGCGTTGACGTACCTCGGCAACGGCAGCTGGAGCCAGCCGGCTTCCCTCGGTGTGTCGACCGGTTACGCGACCGCCGGCGACGGCAAGGGTGGCGTGGCTGTTCTGATGGTCAGCTCGTCGGGGATCGGCGCCCGGATCTTCACGGGCACCGCGTTCTCGACGCTGACCAGCTTCGGCGCCGGCACGGGCGGCACGGTCACCAGCGACGGGACGGGCTATCTCTTCGGTTGGAAAACGAGCAGCGGCATGTCGGTGCGACCGTGGAGCGCGGGGGCTTTCGGCGCGACCCGGACGCTGGCCAGCGTCGTCGGCGGGCTCTCGTCGAACGGCGCGGGCTTCGTGGCCTTCACGAGCAGCTCTTCTGGCCCGGTGGCGTACAGCGTGTCGGCCACCGCGTCGTCCACCGGCGGGTCTCTCGACACCACGGCCGGTATCTTCAGCGAAGCCGTCGCCGCTTCGACGCCCGGCTCGGCGAACTACGCGGCGGCCTGGTCACGCATGGATTCTGCGACCGCCGCGCAGGCGATCTACGCGGCCGGAGGTCTGTAAGGCGGTCCGCGCTTCGCGCGCGCTTCAGTCGCGCGCGAAGCGGCGCCATTCGCCGTCGATGCGACGTTCGTGCGGCATGAACGCGAGCTTGTAGGCCATCGAGTGGTTGTCGCGGATCGCGAGGCCCAGGTAGAGCCAGTCCAGGCCCCAGCGGCGCGCGAGCGCGATCTGCGTCAGGATCGAAAACGTCCCCAACGAAAGCTCGGCGTGTGCGGGATTCCAGAACGTGTACACGGCCGAGAGCGAACGCGCGCCGCGATCGGTGATCGCCACGCCGGCGAGCTGGCCCGCGACGTGATACCGCACCTCGAACCCGTCGACGCAGCTGATGGCGAAGGCGCTCTCGTATCCGAGCGCGTCGATCGGAGGCCGCCCGTCGCGATCCAGGCCGCGGCCGCGCTCGTGCGTGCGGTAGAGGGCGAGGCGCGCGGCGTCCGCTTCGATCGGTCCCAGCTGCACGGTCACGGCCGCCTCCGCCTTCGCGTGCGCGCGCCGCTGCGATCGCGAGGGTGCGAACGCGCGGACGTCCACGCGGATCGGTTCGCACGCGGCGCAGGCCGGGCACGCCTGGTTGTAGAGCATCGGGCCCGCGCGCCGATCGCCGGCCGCCATTCGCTCGTCGAATTCGGCGCCGGTCAGCAGGCGGACCGGCGCGCGCAGCGGCTGCCGGGCGCGCCGCCCCGGCAGGTAGGCGCACGCCTCTTCCTCGTCACGGACCACGATCTCCGGCGGCACGACGGGCAACCTGCGTCCCGACACGCCTCTAGTATGGGGCGGCCCGAGGACGGACGAGCCGAAAACACGAACAGTCTGCACTTCCCGCGTTCACGCACGGCGCCACCTTCGACAGAGGAGGTGCACCATGAACACGCAAAGGAGGTCCGTCGCCGCTTGGGCTCCGGTCGTGGCGGTGTTGGTGGGCGCGCTTGGCTGCGCCACCACGGAATTCAAATCGACCTGGCGCGATCCGACGGCTCAGCCGGTCACGCTTCGTGGGCAGAAGGTCGCGGCGTTCGTCATCGCGCCGAACGAGAGCACGCGGCGGGCCGGCGAGGACATCCTCGCGCGTGAGCTCAGCGCGCGCGGCGTGCAGGGGATTCCTGGCTATCAGCTGACGGGTGGGCAGCCGGTCCAGGACTCGGAGGCGCTGCGCCGGAAGCTCGACCAGTCGGGTATCGAAGGAACCGTGATCATGCGCGAGGTCGACCGCCGCCAGGAGGTGAACTACATCCCGGGCGGACCGGCCTACACATCCATGTACGGATATTGGGACTACGGCTGGGCAACGATGGGGAGCCCCGGCTACCTGCAGACCGACACCATCGTCTCCATCGAGACGCTGGTCTATTCGAACCGGCAGGACAAGCTGTTGTGGGGCGGGGTCAGCGATACGCTCGACCCGCGCAACCTCGACAACTTCATCGCCGAGTTGGTCAAGGTAGCCGGCAAGGAGATGCAGAAGGCCGGCCTCGTCCAGGTCCAGGGCTAGTACCATGGGGCGATGCGTGCCCCGTCCGTCGTCGCTGGCCTGGTTCTGATTTCAGCGCTCGAGCTCGCCGCCTGCGGATCATCCGGTGGCGGCACGAGCGGTAGCGCTGGCACGAGCGGCGGCGCCGGAACGACGGGCGGGGCAGGAGCGACCGGCAGCGCCGGCACGACGGGCGGCGCTGGCACGACGGGCAGCGCTGGGACGACGGGGACCGCGGGGCAGGGCGGCAACGCGGGCACGACGGGCAGCGGCGGCGCGTTCGGCATCGCCGGGCCGACCCGCTGCGACAGCACGCTGCCGCTGTGCGAGAGCTTCGAGAACGGACTGGACGGCAATCTCTGGAAGACGACCAAGGCCGGCGACGCGACGGTCACTGTCGACGAGGTGCACGCCGCACGCGGGACGAAGGCGCTGCACGTGAAGACGGTCGCGGGCGGCGGCTCGAACTTCGCCTACATCAAAGAGACGAAGACGTTCCCGGCGACGAACAATGTCCTCTACGGCCGCATGTTCGTCTGGTTCGAGGACGCGCTGACGACCGACGGACACTTCTCGCTGGCCGAGGGCGCCGGCACCGGCACGTCGGCGGTCATTCGCTTCGGTGGCCAGTTCAAGGCGTTCGGCGTCGGCACCGACGGCGGCAACTCGGGCGACTGGACGGACAGCGACCGGACCAAGCTGGTCCCGACGCAGACCTGGATCTGCGCCGAGTTCCAGTTCGACGGGCCCGGCAACACATTCAATGTCTGGTGGGACGACATGGCGCGCCCGATGCTGACCAGCGGCCCCAGCAAGCACGCGATGTTCACGATGCCGACCTTCAACTCGCTGTGGTTTGGCTGGTGGATGTACAACCTCGCCGAGCCGCAGGAGATCTGGATCGACGAGATCGCCGTCGACTACAAGCCGATCGGCTGCGCGAAGTAGTTGATCAGAACAACCCGACCTGCAACTGCCCGCCAGCAGCCCAGCCGGAAAACCAGTCGCCCTCGGGAAACCAGCGGTAGCCGAGGTCGGCGCTGAGGCGCAACCAGCTCGTGATGTTTGCGCCGCCGGTCACCTGCGGCTCGAACAGAAAGAGCAGATCCTGCGTCGAGCCAAATTCTTGCACGGCGCCGAAGCCTGTCCGCCCGCCGATGGTCAGATCGAACGGCAAGCTTTCGAACAGGAATCGATAACGGAAGACGGCGGCCCCGAAGGTCATCGAAAGATCGTTGACGCCGTCGCTGACGGCTCTGCCCGCGCCGCCGACGGCCTGCATCACGCTGAGCCCGACGATGAACCTCCGGTCGAGGACGACGCCGCCCTCGCCGCCCACGAACAGCGCGGTGCGGCTCAGCCCCCAGCTGAAGCCAAGCCCTGCGTACGCGCCCACCGGCGTCCCGCCGCCGGGTGCGGTGCCCGCGACCTGAGCGGTTGGCGGCG
>DATMZL010000038.1:0-3107 GCA_035607075.1 Polyangia bacterium | reverse complement strand
CGTTCTGGGCGCCACGGGGATCGCGCTCTGGCGGACGTTCCGGCGGCCCAGCGTAACCGCCGCCGCCGTCGGTCTCGGCGCCTGCGGCGCGGCGATCTACACGGCCTATCTCGGCGGCGAGATGGTCTACGCGCACGGTGTCGGCGTCCGCACGATGCCCTGGATCGCGCCGACCGGCGTGCGTCGAAGTCCGTCTGTCCTGTCGGCGGCGGCGCCCGCGACGTTCGTGCGCGACGCGATCAAAGGATTCGCCTGGCTGCTGCGCCGGACCGTCCGCGCATTCTCCGGCCGCCAGCGTGTGAATCGCGGCGCGTACGGCATCGAGCGCATCGATCGCCCGGACGCGCCGGCCGCGACGAGCCGCCCCCGCGCGTAGCGCGGGATCGCGGCTACCTGAAAAAAACAATAGTCGCACACCGCGCCTGCGGCGCGGAGCGACTACATCCGTCTGACGCGCATGTAGCGGATCAAGTCCGGCAGCGCGCGGATCAACACGACGCCGGCGGCGACGGTTGCGAGCGCGACAATCACGCGCGACGCGATCGATACCCTTTTATGGCTCAGGCGGCTGGTCCCGTTCAACATCACGGTGTCTCCTCCGCGGCGGACTCCGCCGCATGATTCGTTCGTCCTGCGATCAATCTGTTCACGGTGCGCTCGACGAGATCCACCGCGTGCGGGACGGCGGCTTGCACGACGGGGCTCAAGCCCGGGCGTTCGCCGACGAATTCGGGCTGGCAGCCGACGAGCAGCAGCGGCGGCACCTCGCCGCCCAGGCCGCGCAGCGCCGCGATCACGCTCGCGAGGTTCATGCCGTGCGCGTCGGCGACGCCCCCCATGGCTTCCGGGCCGAGACGCGGTTCGATCAGGCTGAGCGTCCCGGGCGGCTCGCCACGATCGACGGCGTCGATGACCAGCAGCGCGGCGGGCGTATCGAGGAGATCGAACGCGAGGTGCAGCGCGCGCACGCCGATGTCCGCGACGACCACGCCGTCAGGCAACGGCCGGGCCGCGAGCTTCGCCGCGACCTCGACGCCGAATCCGTCGTCGCCGAGGAAGACGTTGCCGACGCCGGCGACCAGGATGCGCGCGTTCATTTTCATGGCGACGCCGCCTCGGGCGGATCCAGCGGCTCGATTTCGTCGGGGTGGAAATAGAGAAACCGGCGCTGCCACCTCAGGATCTCCGAGCCCGGATCGTCCTCCAGCGTGACCGCGAGGCAATCGTTGTCCTCGACGTCGCGCAGGACCGCCTCGACCGTCGCCGTCATGCCCATCAGGAACATGTCCTGCGCGTCGGTGCGGCGCGCGCCCGGCCGCAGGCGCACGCGGCTGCCGGGGCCGATGATCGCGCCGCCCACGCGGATCTCGACGGGCGCCGGCCGCGCGGGCGGTTGCGGCGAGACTTCATGTAGCTCGCGCGCCCTTCCGTGCAGCTGCGACATCGCCTCGGGACCCAGCTGTTCGACACCGTCGATCAGGGCGGCCAGCCGGGGATCGGTGGCGCGCGCCTCGCGCTTCTCGTCGTCGGTCAGCGTCAGGACGCGCAGGGTGAGGATCTCGTCGATCTCGGTAGCGTCGAACAGATCGCGCGGGCTCTCGGGCGCCACCGCCGGGTGGTCGTAGAGGATGACCGGCGACGACAGCATCAGATCGCGGCGGCCGGGCGCCCCGCCCAGCACAGGATACGTACCGACGTTGTGGCAACCGGCCGCTGCGGGCGCGGCCCACTCCGGCGGATCCAGCAGCGACACGAACGCGCCGTCCGAGACGGCGAGCAGCAGATGACTGCCGAGCAACGAAGCGCGCACCGCCTCCTCGCGGGGCGCGCCGGGCATCGCCCACGCGGTGAGGTTCTCGACGCGGAGGCGCAGCTTCAGCAGCGGGCGCGCCGCCGGCACCCGCTCGACGTTCAACCGGATCACGCCCGAGATCGGCCAGCGCCGGTGCACGACGGACCCGCGCGAGTCCGTTCCTCCCGCGATCAGGAACGAAGCCACCTGTTCGTCCAGCGCCTGGTCGCCGTCGAGCGCGAAGCGAAAGTCGACCTCCTGCATGTCGCCCTCGTCCCACGGCGGCGCCGCGTCGCTGCCGTCGCGCCGGCGCAGCTGCAGGAAGCGGCAGCGGCCGGTCAGGCGCGCGGCCGCGAGAGCGGGGCCGACCTCGACGAGACATTGCGTCTCCTGCCACCACCGGTCGTTGTACGGGCCGCCCTCGCTCCAGGCACGCGGCGCGAGCACGCCGAATTGCCAGCGCATCTGGTTCTTGGGGGCGGACGCGCGGTACGGGTACAGCGCGTAGCCCTCGAACAAGACGGCGTCGGCCACCGCGCGTACGTCGTCGAACATCAGCGGGCGTCCTCCGAAACCAGGGCCCGCGCGCGGGCGCGCAGCTCGCCGAAGAAGGATTCGATCCGCTGCCACACGAGATCGCCGCCGTTGATCCCCTGCCAGTGACGGCGCACCTCGCCGACAAGGCGATAGCCTTCGTCGATCGGCACCAGGAAGCTCTGGAGCCGGGTGCGCCGCCCATAGACAAGCAGCGCCTCGACGTCGGGGGCGATCTCGCCGACCAACCGGCTGGCCGCCGCGAGATCGCGGAACGCCTCGGGCGGAACGTCGGCCTCGGCGGCGCCGCCCGGGCTGGGGTACAGCGCGACCCACCGCGCGAGACGCGAGTTGTAGAAGATGAAGGCGAGCCTGACCGGGATCGCGAGCGCGGCCCACTGCGCGTCCTCGAGCTGAAACGCGGGATCGACAAGCACGCGCGTGGGCACGACGCGGTAGCGCGCGGGCGGGGACGCGGCGGGCTGGGCGAACACCGCGGCGCACGTCGGGCACGCGCAGAGCAGCGCGCGCCGTTCGAGATCGACGAGGTGATCGTGCCCTTCGTCATCGCCTTGGCCGCCCCCGTCGTTGATCGTCTGGCCGCAGACGCCGCAGTATTCCTGCACCGGCGCGACCGCGCGCCACGCGCGTACGAACGGTTCCAGCGCCGCGAGCGCGTTCATGGGTCCGATCCGCTCTCCCGTTTCGAACCACGGCCGCGCGCGAGATCGATCTGCACCAGACCCTCCGCCGGCGCGGGCGGCGCCGGACCCGGATCGAA
>DATMZL010000049.1:0-2554 GCA_035607075.1 Polyangia bacterium | reverse complement strand
GGCCGCGCCGGTGGTGCCGGCCGCGCCGGTGGTGCCGGCCGCGCCGGTGGTGCCGCCGCGACCGGCGCTCCCGGTCGTTCCGCCTCGTCCCGTCGTTCCGGCGCTGCCTGTCGTTCCGGCGTTGCCTGTCGTTCCGCCGGTGGCGGGCATGCTCGAAGGCGAGCTCGAGCCGCAGCCGACGGCTGCTAGCGCGAGCGCAACTCGAAAGAAGTGCCTCATGGCGATTCCTCCTTCGCCGCGCGGGGGGGGCGGCCGGATGCGATGTTAGCCTAGAACTGCGTGAAGAAGCTCCAGAGCGTCGGACCAGAATTGGGCGCGGCTTGGTGATCGGCGTTGTACTCGCACCACGTCACCGGGTAACCGGCCATGCAGCCCTGGTACGACACGCAGGTGCAGGGCAGGTAATTCGAGGCGAGTCCGTCGCACCAGCTGGGTGACGACGGCACCGTCGTCGAGCTGCACCCGTTGCGCTTGACGAAGACGTCGCGCGCGGTGCGGCCGCCCGAGATGTCGACGACCGAATCGTGCGTTCCGTGGAACCCCATGTACGCCACCGGCGTCGTGCCGTTCGTGCAGCCGCTCACCTGCGAGTTGCCGGCCATCGGTGCTACCGCGCGCCCCAATCCAGCGCAGCCGACCGCGTTGGACATCATGCCGCCGAAGCTGAACCCCGTGTGGAAGATGCGGCTCTGATCGATGCACATGTCGCCCTTGAACTTCGTCAACATGGCGTTCAAGAACGCGATGTCCTGGCCGTTCGTGTTCCCCCAGCCGAGACTGGTGCCGCCGTTGAACGGCAGGCCTTCGGGCGAGACGAGGATCGCCATGTTGTTGGACGTGCCCTTGAGGCCGTAGTAACCGCTGCTGCCCGTTCCCGCGACCTGCATGGCGGAGCCGCCGAGCGGATGCCAGCCGAAGATCAGAATGTACGGATGATTCGGGTCGTAATTGCTGGGCACCGAGAGGATGTACTCGCGGGTCATACCGGAGACGTCGATGCTGTAGCGCATGCTCGCGGGCGGCGTCTTGCCGCAGCCGCTGCTCGGCGAGGCGCCGCCGCTCCCGCTGCCTGCCGCGCCTGTCGTGCCCGCGACGCCGGTGGCACTACCGCCGGCTCCGCCGCGCCCCGCCGTACTGCCGCCCGCGCCGCCGCGGCCCGCAGCGCCGATCGCGCCGCCGCGGCCCGCAGCGCCGATCGCGCCGCCGCGGCCCGCAGCGCCGATCGCGCCGCCGCTTCCTGCATTACCTGTCGTTCCCCCGCGTCCCGCCTCACCTGTGGTTCCCCCGCGACCCGCTTCGCCCGGCGTGCCCGCGGCGCCCGTGCTGCCAGCGTTGCCGCTCGTGCCAGCGTTGCCGCTCGTGCCTGCTTCGCCCGTCGTGCCGGCGTTTCCGCTGGTCGCGCCGGAGCCGCCGGAACCGCCAGTTCCCGTGCTGGATTCGCCGCCTCCGCATCCGGCTGTCGCGAGCGCGATTGTTCCGACGATGCCCAGAACGTGAAGTGCGCGTGGGGTGAGGCGCTTCATGTCGATTCTCCTTTGTGAGCGAGCTGCGCTGCGAAATCAGGGCGGCAGCCGGAGCTGCATCAGGCACGCAGTCGCGGCGACTTCGAAAAACCAGCCCAGAAATCGTTCTCACACAGGCGCCCCTCTGCGATTCGAAGAGGGAAAGAGAGAGGGCTGGCTTACGGAAGTGAATGCCGTTTCAAGATCGGCCAGGCGATGCTCGCGTCCGCCTGGATCTCGCCGGCGCCTTGCTTCGTGCACAGCACGACCTCGACGCCGCCGCTGCAATTGGAATACATGGAGCAGCCGTTGCCATCCGGCGCGGACGGCGCTCCCGTGCACTGATCGATCGCGGCCCACTTCTGGAACGTGGCCTGCGCGCCCAGGAACGTGACCGGCATGCCGGGAACGACCAACGAATAACCGCCGTCGTAAGGAACCAGCGTGTCCGCGGCGCCCCGAAACGCGACGACGGTGATGGGGCGGGGCGGCTGGCAGCCGTCGACGTTGTCCTGCAGGAGATCGAAAGACGCGGGCGCGACCGCCGCGAACACGTTCGCCGCGTGGCACGCGACGAAATGGGCCATTCCTCCGCCCATGGAAAATCCGCTGGCGTAGACCTGCCGGGCGTCGATGCAGGCCATCGTCTTCACCTGGGCGACCAGCGCCATCGCGAACCCCACGTCGTCCACGTTTGCCACGCAACACGGACCGACGTCCCACGCGTTGCCTGCCGGACCAGGCAGGCCCGTCGGGAACGCCATGATCGCGCCCTCCGGATCGGTCTGCACGGGGAAGGTCGAGCGGTCGCGCTGCATCGCACCCGAGAAGGCCAAGCTGTGGAAGTCGACGATCAGCGGCACCGGTTTGCTGCCGTCGTAGGCGGGCGGGACGTGCAGGAGGTAGCTGCGCGTGATGCTGCCGACCTGCACGGTCTGCATGCTGTCGCCGGGGGGGAGCACCGAGGGCGGACAGGTCACCGTGCCGCCGCCATCCGCCGGCGTGATCACCACCAGGTCGGCGCGCGAGCACGCCGTCACCGTGACGGCGAG
>DATMZL010000913.1:0-5731 GCA_035607075.1 Polyangia bacterium | reverse complement strand
CGCCGCGACGAGCACCACCCCGAGCACCGCCACCGCATGCGTGACCGCCCTGCGAACGCGGCCGAGCTGCTCCCCCACCTTCTCGAAGCTAGCCAGCTATGCGCCCCCGGACAGTCCGGAAATGGTGGGGTTCCCGATTCGATTGACAGGCCCAAGCGGGCCGCGGTAACTCGACGGTGTGGACCGCAAGCAGCAGTTCTTTCTCTGGCTGACGGCCATCTTCGTCGCCGCGCTGATCACCGGCGATTTCATCGGTGGCCGCTTCTTCGTCGCGTTCGGCCACACGTTCTCGGCCGGGATCATCCCGTTCCCGCTGACGTTCGTGCTCACGGACGTCGTCAACGAGTTCTACGGCCCGACGGGCGCGCGCCGGCTGACGTTCGTCGGCCTGGGCGCGGCCATCTTCGTGTGGGGAGTGATCCAGCTGGCGCTGCACTTGCCGCCCAGCCCGACCTCACCGATCTCCGACGAGGTCTTCCACGCCGCGTTCGGCACGGCGGCCCGCCTTTACGTCGCGTCGCTGTGCGCGTACGTCATCGGGCAGCTGCTGGACATCAGCATCTTCCGCGCCCTTCGCAAGGCGACGGGGCATCGATTGCTCTGGCTGCGCGCGACGGGCTCGACGGTGCTCTCGCAGATGATCGACAGCTTCACAGTCAGCTTCGTGTTCCTCGCCGGGACGCGCTCGCTGGGCTTCATCACCGGAAACGCCGCCAACAACTACTTCGGCAAGCTGATCATGGCGGTGCTGCTGACGCCGGTCATCTACGCGATGCACGCGCTCTTCCGCCGGCGCTTCCACATTCCCGAGTCGGCCACGACCGTGCCCGCGCCGATCGCGACCGACTTCTGACGCGCAGGAGCGACTACGCCGCGGCGGGAGGCGGCGGTGCGGGCGGCGGCGGCAGCACGGGGGCCGACATCACGCCCAGCTTGGGCATCTCCGTCAGCACGAGCGGTAGCAGCTCGTCCATCCGCTTCACGAACTGGATCTCGATCTCGTTCTTCGGCTGCTCCGGGATCTCGATGACGTCCTTGCGGTTCCGTTCGGGCAGCACGACGCGCTTGATGCCGGCGCGGTGAGCGGCCAGGAACTTCTCCTTGATGCCGCCCACGGGCAGCACCAGCCCGCGCAACGTGATCTCGCCCGTCATCGCGACGTCGTTGCGGATCGGCTTGCCGGTCAGCAGCGACGCCATCGCGACGAACATCGTGACGCCCGCGGACGGGCCGTCCTTCGGGATGGCGCCCGCGGGGATGTGGACGTGGATGTCCGTCTTCTCGAGGAAGGTCTCCTCCAGACCCAGCCACTTGGCGCGCGAGCGAATGAACGACAGCGCGGCCTGCGCCGACTCCTTCATCACGTCGCCCAGCTGGCCGGTCAGCACCAGCTGCCCCTTGCCGTTCATCTTGGTTGCCTCGATGAACAGGATGTCGCCACCGACCGGTGTCCAGGCCAGACCCGTCGCGACGCCCGGCTCCGCGGTCCGCTCCGCCACCTCCGAGATGTGCTTGGCCGGCCCGAGGAACTCCGCGATGCGTTCGTGCGTGACCTTCTCGGTCTGCTGCGCCTTGCCCTCGGCGACCAGCACGGCGACCGCGCGGATGACGTTGGCGATCTCGCGCTCCAGGTTGCGAACCCCCGCCTCGCGCGTGTAGCTGTCGATCACCTCGGCGATGGCGGAGTCGTCGAACGTCAGCTTCTCCGTCGACAATCCGTGCTCCTCGAGCTGCTTGGGGACGAGGAACTGCTTCGAGATGGAGAGCTTCTCCTCGCGCGTGTAGCCGGGCAGCTCCAGCACCTCGAGCCGATCGCGCAGCGCAGGCGGCACCGGATCCATGATGTTCGCCGTCGCGACGAACATGACCTTCGACAGGTCGAACGGCACCTCCAGGTAGTGATCCGAGAAGGTGTAGTTCTGCTCCGGGTCCAGCACCTCGAGCAGCGCCGCCGCGGGATCGCCGCGGAAGTCGTGCCCCAGCTTGTCGATCTCGTCGAGCATGAACACCGGGTTGTTCGACCCGGCCTTCTTCATCCCCTGGATCAGGCGGCCCGGCAGCGACCCGACGTACGTCCGCCGGTGACCGCGGATCTCCGCCTCGTCGCGCACGCCGCCCAGCGAGATGCGGATGAACTTTCGTCCCAGCGACCGCGCGATCGAACGCCCCAGCGACGTCTTGCCGACGCCGGGCGGGCCGACCAGGCAGAGGATCGGGCCCTTCTTGTCGCTCTTGAGCTTGCGCACCGCCAGGTACTCGAGGATGCGCTTCTTCACCTTCTCGAGGTCGTAGTGGTCGGTGTTCAGGATGTTGCGCGCTTCCTGGATGTCGAGCTTGTCTTCCGTCGACGTCGACCAGGGCAGCTCCACCAGCCATTCCAGGTAGGTTCGCGTCACGGTGTATTCGGCTGACGACGGCTGCATCACCTTCAGCCGTTCGAGCTGCTTCATCGCGACCTTCTCGGTCTCGCCCGGCATCTTCGCCGCGACGATCTTCTCGCGGAAGTCGTCCAGGTCGCCGCCCGTCTCGTCGATCTCGCCCAGCTCTTCCTTGATCGCCTTCAGCTGCTGGCGCAGGACGTATTCGCGCTGGTTGCGCCCCATCTCCTCCTGCACCTGGCTGTTGATCTTCTCGCGGACCTTCAACACCTCGTGCTGCCGCGACAGGAAACCCAGCACCTTCCGCAGCCGCGCCTTGAGGTCGAACGTCTCCAGCACGTCCTGCTTCTCGTCCACCTGCACGTCCAGGTGCGAGATGATCACGTCGGACAGCTGGCCCGGCTCGACGACGCTGTCGACCAGCGCGCTCGCCTCCTTGGGCAGCTCGGGCATCAACTTGATGACGCGCTTGGCGACATCCTTGACGTTCATCACCAGCGCGTCGAGCTCGACGTCCGTCGACGACGAATCCGGCAGCGCCTGAACGCGCGCGGTCATGAACGGATCGCTCCCGCCGATCTCGAGCAGGCGGATGCGGGACACCCCTTGAAGGATCACGGAGAAGTTGTCCTTCGCCAGCTTGATGACCTTCAGGATGCGCGCCGCGCAGCCCACCATGTACAGGTCACCTGGGCCAGGATCCTCCGTCCGCGCGTCGCGCTGGGTGACGATGCCGAACACGGGGCGCTCTTTCGAGATCGCCTCCTCGACCAGCTTCACCGACTTTTTACGACCGACGTCGATCGGGATGATCGACCCTGGGAACAGCACCGAATTTCGCAGCGGGAGGATCGAGATGATCTCGGGAACCTCGACGGGGCCCTCTGGCGCTGCTTTCTTGGACGCCATAGCTCGATCGTATACGGGACCGAGGCTGTTGGCCAGTCGCTACCCGTACCGAATTGCATGGTCCGGCGTCGGCTCCCCGACGGAATCCGCCGAGAGCGGCTTGCCCTCACCCCGACCCTCTCCCGCAAGCGGGAGAGGGACAAAGAGTTAGCGCTTCTTGTCGGAAGCGGGCTTCGGCTGCGGGTTCAGCGTGTGAACGGTGGCGCCGCCTCCCGACGCGCCGCCGCCGAGGCTGGCGGTGCCGGTGTCGCGGGCGATGCTGAAGTGCGCGAGGATCTTCGCCTCGATCTTCTTCGCCACGTCGGCGTGCTCGCGCAGGAACTGCTTGGCGTTCTCGCGCCCCTGGCCGATGCGGTCGCCGCCGAACCCGAACCACGCGCCCGACTTCTCGATCGCGCCGCACTCGGCGCCCAGATCGACGAGATCGCCTTCCCGGCTCACCCCCTCGCCATAAAGGATGTCGAACTCGACCTCCCGGAAGGGCGGCGCCATCTTGTTCTTCACGACCTTCACCCGCGTGCGGTTGCCTACCACTTTTTCGCCGTCTTTCAGCGCGCCGACGCGGCGGATGTCCATGCGGACGCTGGCGTAGAACTTCAGCGCGTTGCCGCCGGTCGTCGTCTCCGGGTTCCCGAACATCACGCCGATCTTCATGCGGATCTGGTTGATGAAGATGACCAGCGTGTTCGACTTCGCGATCGTGCCGGTCAGCTTGCGCAGCGCCTGGCTCATGAGGCGCGCCTGCAACCCGACGTGCGCGTCGCCCATCTCGCCTTCCAGCTCGGCCCGCGGCGTCAGCGCCGCAACCGAGTCGACGACGATGACGTCGACCGCGCCCGACCGCACCAGCATCTCCGTGATCTCGAGGGCCTGCTCGCCGCAGTCCGGCTGCGACACCAAGAGGTCGTCGGTGCGGACGCCCAGCTTGCGCGCGTAGCCCACGTCCAGCGCGTGCTCCGCGTCGACGAACGCGCAGATGCCGCCCAGCTTCTGGGCCTCGCCCACGACGTGCAGCGCCAGCGTCGTCTTGCCCGACGACTCCGGGCCGTACACCTCGATGACGCGGCCGCGCGGCAGCTCGCCCACGCCCAGCGCGATGTCGAGGCCGAGCGAGCCGGTCGGGATCACCTTCACCTCGGGCGGGGCCATCCCCTCGCCCAGGCGCATGATGCTGCCCTTGCCGAACTGCTTCTCGATGGTGCTCACGGCGACGTCGATCGCCTTCTCCCGGGCCGGATCGCGCTCGCGGATCGCCGCGACGGTGGTGTCCTTCTCGGCCTTGTCAGCCTTGTCGGCCTTCTCCGCCCTCTCGGCCTTGGTCTCGCTCTTCTCCGTCGTGGTCGTCGCCATGTCGTCGTCTCCTTTAGTTAGAAGCCAGCGCGGCCCGTGACCGCAAAACGTACGTAGAACCCGCGCCGCCCAGGCGGCTTTCGTAGACGTGAACTTCCTCGACGGTCGTGCCGCCGAAGTCGCGGCCGCCAAACGCGTCGATCGCGGCGCGCGCATCGACGCCCCGCCCCTTCGATCGAACGCTCCGGCCCACGGTCACGTGACCGGTGAAGGCCCGCTGTTCACGCGCGAAACCGAACCGCTCGCTCACGCCCTCGACCGCATCCGCCACGGCCTTCAGGCCGGGCGCGCCCTCCGCGATCCCGGCCCACACGACGTTCGCCTTACGCGGCGACGGGAACGCGCCCATCCCGCGCACGTCCAGGCGGAAGCGCGGAACCGGCGCGAGCGCCTGCGCCAGATCCTGTCCGAGCGCCGTCAGCTTGTCCTCTTCCACCTGCCCTAAAAACTTCACCGTGATGTGCAGGTTCTCGAGCTTGCGGAACCATTTGACGTCAGGCAGCGCCCGCGCCAGCTCCTGAGCCGCCACGAGGATCCGCGTCCGGATCTCCTCCGGCAGCGGAACCGCGACGAAGCTGCGCACGGAATCCGTCATCGTTTGCGCGTATCGAAGTAACGGCGCGCCAGATCCAGCGCGTAATAGGCGGCAGCGACGCGCACGCGTTCGCGCCCGCCCGCAAAAAGCTTCGTCGAGGCGCGCGTCGTGCCCGGCCCGCACACCGCGAAGCAGACGGTCCCGACCGGCTTGTCGGCGACGCCGCCCTCCGGGCCCGCGATGCCGGTGATCGCGACCGCCACCGTCGAGCCGCACACCCGCTTCGCCCCCTCGGCCATCTCGCGCGCCGTCGGCTCGCTGACCGCGCCGAAGTCGGCGATGGTCTCGGGCTTGACGCCCAGGACGCCGATCTTCACCTCGTCGGCGTACGAGACGATGCTGCCGCGGAAGAACACGCTGGCGCCCGATTCCGACGTGACCAGCTCGCCCGCCATGCCGCCTGTGCACGATTCCGCGATCGCCAGCGTCGCCTCCTGCGCCTTCAGCGACTTCGCGACCGCCTGCGGGAACGTCTCGCCGTCGACGCCGTAGATGCCGG
>DATMZL010000067.1:0-2751 GCA_035607075.1 Polyangia bacterium | reverse complement strand
TGGGGCGCCCCCTTGGTCGCGATCAGGGTTGACCACGCCGACGCGCTATACATTGCCGCCATGGATCTCGCGCTCAAGGACAAGGTCGCCCTCGTCACCGGCGCGAGCCGCGGGCTCGGCCGCGCTATCGCGCTCGCGCTCGCCGCTGAGGGCGCGCGCGTCGTCCTCTGCGCGCGCAAAGCCGGCGACCTCGACGCCGCGGTCGGTGAGGCGCGGGCGCGCGGCGGTTCCGACCGCGCGGCCATCGGCGTCACGGCCGATGTGACGACGCCCGCCGGCGTGACCGCCGTCGTCGACGCGGCCGTCGGTGCGTACGGCGGGCTCGACGTGGTCGTCAACAACGTGGGCGGATCGGGCGCGCGCGACTTCGCCGCCACCGACGACGCGGATCTGCAGGCGGTGCTGGACCGCAACCTGTTCCCGGCGCTGCGCGTGTCGCGCGCGGCGCTCCCGCACCTCCGCGCGCGCGGCGGCGGCGTCATCGTCATGATCGCGTCGGTCTACGGGCGCGAGTCGGGGGGCGGACCGAGCTACAACGTGGCGAAGGCCGCCGAGATCAGCCTGGCCAAGGCGATGGCGCGGGATCTGGCGCGGGACCGCATCCGCGTGCTCAGCGTCGCGCCGGGATCGATCCTGTTTCCCGGGGGCGGCTGGGACCGCCGGCAGAAGGCGGATCCCGACGGCATCGCCGCCTTCGTCGCGCGCGACATTCCGTTCGGACGCTTCGGCCGCCCCGAGGAGATCGGCGACGTGGTCGCGTTCCTCTGCTCACCGCGCGCCGGTTGGATCACCGGCGCCTGCATCCCCGTCGACGGCGGCCAGTCGCGGGCTTTCTAGCCGGCGCGCGCCCCGTTTCCGCCCTCCAACGAACCCACTAGATACTACAAATTTCCGGGAAAAATCAATAGGTAGGAAGTTTTCGCCGGGTGGCGAGCATGGGTGTCCTCGCGAAAGGAGCACCCGATGAAATCGCTCAGCCGTCGTGACGAGCTTCCTTCGACCCAGCTCTTGATGCGCATCCTCGAACGGCCCGGCCTTGTGGCCGCCGTGCGCGAGCTGCCGGGCGCGGTCCTCGGCAAGCTCATCGATCGGATCGGCCTCGAAGATGCGGGCGAGCTTGTCGCGCTGGCGAGCACGCAGCAGCTGGAGCGCATCTTCGACGACGATCTGTGGCGCGCGGCGCGCGCCGGCGGCGACGAGACGTTCCGGCCCGAGCGCTTCGCGCTGTGGCTGCGCGTGATGCTGGAAGCGGGCGAGGGTGTTCTCGTGCAGCGGTTGTGCGAGCTGCCGCAGGAGCTGCTCGCGCTGGCGGTCCACCGGCTGGTGCTGGTGATGGACATGGACGTGATCGCCGAGCAGCTGAGCTTCGGGGACGAAGAATCAGAGGAGCTGGAGCGCGCGCTGGACAGATCTTCCGTCGAGGAGTGGGAGGAGTTCCGGTTGATCGCGCGCGATCCGGACGTGTGGGAGGACGTGTGGAACGCGTTGCTGTCGCTCGATCGCGATCACCACGATCGGTTGCGGGCGATCCTCGAACGGTGCTGCGAGATGAGCACCGAGTACATCTCGGGGCAGGGCGGTCTGTTCCAGGTGCTGACGGCGGATGAGATGCTGGAGAGCGACGTCGCGGCGGCGCGTGACGATCGCCGGACCACCGAGGGCTTCGTCAGCCCGGCGGACGCGCGGGCGTTCCTCGAGCTGGCGCGGCGCGGGGAGGCGGGCGATGCGCGCGACGCGATCACGCGCGCGTACTTCCGTCGCTTCGAAGCGGCGAAGGTCTCGCAAAGCGCGCCGCGCTCGGCGCCGGAGCGCGATGCGCCCGTCGCGCCGGCGGCGGACGTGGGCGATCTCGCGGCGCTTCTGCGCGAGGCGGAGGTCATCGCACCGCCGTCGGCGCAGCTGCTGCTGCAACCGCGCGCGTCGCAGCCCGAGCCGGCGCACCTGGCGGCGCCGCTCTTCGAGCAGGCGATGGCCACCTTGCGGAAGAGCGATCCCGCCCGTTTCGCCGAGCGCGTCCGCGAGCTCGGCTACCTGGTCAACGTCTGGATCGCCGGCGGCGCCCACGAGGGCCGCCGCCCGCGCCCGACCGAGGCCCTGGAGATCGTGCTCCGGACGTGCGAGGCGGGGATGGGTGCGCTCGCGCCGGAACGAGCATTGGCCATCCTGGCCGAGACCCCCGTTGACCTGCTCTTCCGCCGGGGCTTTCGCCGCTGATCTTCGCCTCTCCCCCGATAGGGGGAGAGGCCGGCGAGCCGAAGGCTCGACGGGTGAGGGGGCCCGCGGTGAAGACGGGCCCCTCACCCTTACGCTTCGCGGGGCGAGGGCAAACAGCTTCGGCGGGTCGGGATTCTGCAGGAAAGGCCGAGCCCCGAGGCCCGAGGCTTGAGGCCCTTTCTCGACGCCCGACGCCCTTCTCAAGAATCCGCCCAAACCTGTCGTGTTCTGTCCCGGTGGTACGAATCGGGTTGGTGTCGATCTTCGCGGCGGGGGCGGTCTCGGTGGCGATGGCGGCGGCCGGGCCGCGCGTGTGGCGTGTGACGGGAACCGCCGAGCGCGCGATTCATGCGCAAGGTCCTTGTCGCGGCGGCGTTCGAGTGACCGACGAGGAGATGCAGGAGTGGGCAGCCAAGACGCAGCACATCCCGCTGGCCAAGACGACGTTCACGGTCTTCGCCGGCAACCGGCGCGTCGGGAAACCGGTGATGCGCTTCAAGACCGATGGCGCGGGACGGTTCGATGTCCTTCTGCCGG
>DATMZL010000069.1:0-4250 GCA_035607075.1 Polyangia bacterium | reverse complement strand
GGTTGCTTCCCGCGCGATCGTGGCCCTTCTTTCCTTTCGCCGGAATGTTAGCGCGGCGCTTTTCTTTGTGCGTGTCCTTGTGGCCGTCTCTCTGGCCCTCGTGGCGACCGTGAGGGCGCTCCTGCCGTCCACGCTCACGTTTTTCGTCGCGGCGGCCGCGCTTGTCGCGGCGCCCGTGCTTGTCGCCCCGCTTGCCGAAACGGTCGCCGTGGCTGTCGTGGTGGCGCGGGCGGTGGCCGGCCAGCGCAAAGTCCACCTTGCGGCGCACGACGCTGACCGATTGCACCTCGACGCGGACGCTGTCGCCCAGGGCGAACATCCGGCCGGACCGGCGGCCCACCAGCCGGCAGCTCGCCTCGTCGTACACGTAATAGTCGTCGGACAGCGCCTCGACGCGGACCAGGCCCTCGACGAACGGGTCGTCGACCACCACGAACACGCCGAAGCCGGTCACGCCGGAGATCACGCCCTCGAACACGTCGCCGATGCGATCGCGCAGGAAGAAGGCCCGGTAGAGATCGACGACCTCGCGCTCGACCTCCATCGCCGCCCGCTCCGAGAACGACGAGTCGGCCGCCATCTTCTGCAGCGCGGACCGATCCGGGACGGGCGCGACCGTCGGCGACTTGAACCCACCCGCCGGTTTCCCCTCGCCCGCCAGCCGCGACTTCAGCAAGCGGTGCACGATCAAGTCGGGGTACCGGCGGATCGGCGAGGTGAAGTGCAGGTAATCCGACGACGCGAGCCCGAAGTGACCGAGGTTCACGACGTCGTAGGTCGCCTGCTTGAGCGACCGCAGCAACTGGAACGACAGCGCCTTCTCGGCCGGATGCCCGCGCAACCGGTCGAGCACGACCTTCAACCCCGCGGGCGTGCGCGCGGCGTCGACGTCGATCGCGATGCCGTAGTGCTGGGCCAGCACCGCGAACTCTTCCAGCCGCCCCCGATCGGGCGCGTCGTGGATGCGCCACACGGTGTCCTCGTTGCGGGCGTGAAAGCTGCGGGCGACCGCCTCGTTCGCCGCCAGCATGAACTCCTCGATCATCGAGTAGGCCTGCCGCTCACCCGGATCGCGGCGCGACTTCCGGATGGCGCGCACAAGCCGGGGATCGTCGTGATCCAGCTCGATGAACGGTTCCGGGAGGTCGAAGTCCAGCGCGCCGCGTGCGATCCGCGCCACCCGCATCTGCCGCGCGATCGAATCCATCGCGCGCAGCGCGGGCAGGAACGGCTCGTACTTCTTCCGCTTGCCGCGCGTGTCGCCCGCCAGCGCCGCCGCGACGCCCGGATAGTCGAGCCGGGCCCGCGAATGAATCACCGCCGTGAAGAATTCGCTCGCGACCGGGTTCGCCTGCTTGTCGAGGTCGATCCGCACGACCATCGCCAGCCGGTCCTCCTCCGGGACCAGCGAACAGATGTGCGCCGACAGCGGCTCGGGCAACATCGGGATGGCGCGGTTGGGAAGGTAGATGCTGCAGCCGCGGCGAAGCGCCTCGGCGTTCAGCGGCGAGCCCTCGCGCACGTAGTGCGAGACGTCGGCGACCGCGACCCAAAGCCGGGTGCCGCCGTGAGGCAGCGATTCGATCGCGACCGCGTCGTCGAAATCGCGCGCCGTCTCCGGATCGATGGTCGTGAACGGAACGTCGCGCAGGTCCGTGCGATCGACGCGATCGGCGTCCCGCACCTCGGTGGGCACTCCGTCCGCGATGCGCGCCACCTCGTCGGGGAAGGATTCCTCGACGTCGGCGACGGCCAGCACCTTCTCGACCTCGGTGCGCGGGTCGTCCGCGTCGCCCAGCACCTTGAGCACGGTCGCCTCGATGGGGCCGTCGGGGACGTCGGGATAGCGGGTTATCTCCGCGACGACGGCGATGCCGTCGGGCGCGTTCGGGATCGGTCCGCGCAACGTGACCGGACCGGCGATGCGCGGATCGTCGGGCTGCAGGACCTGCTCCTTGCCCCGGCGGGCGAGCTGCCCTGTGATCTTGGCGCGCCCGCGGGCGAGCACGCGCAGGACGCGGCCCTCGACGCCGCGGACGGCGGGCCAGGCCTCGATCTCGACCGTGTCGGCGTCCATGGCGGCGCCGCGGTTGCGGGCCGAGACGTGGACGTCCTCGGATTTGTCGTCGGGGACGACGAAGCCGTAACCGGCTGGGTGAATCTTGATACGACCAGAAAGCGTACGTGTGGGCAGGCCCGAGAAGCCGGACCGGCCCGAAGTGTCATTGACTGTCAATTGAGTTCCTATTTGGGGACGGACGCCGTGCTGGTTTGCGCGCGAAGCGCGTACAGCTTGCGGTCGTCGGAGCCCACGAAGATGGTGCCGTCCGCCGCCAGCATCGGCGAGCTGTCGACGTCACCGCCGAGCTCGACCGACCAGCGCAGATGGCCGTCAGGCTCGAGACAATAAAGGCGGTCATCCTGCGAGCCGAACAGGATGGCGCCACGGTTGTCGACCAGAGGGGACGACACGATGCGATCGCCGGCGCGAAACGTCCACGCCAGCGTGCCGTCGAGTTTGACGGCATAAAGTTGAGAATCGAAAGACCCGACGTAGACGACGCCGTTGCCGACCGCGGCAGACGAACGTACGTCGCCGCCGGTGGTGAACGCCCACAACATCTTTCCGTCCGGCGCGAGCGCGTAAAGCTTGTCGTCGTCGGAGCCGACGTAGACGGTCCCGTCGTCACCGATGGCGGGCGCCGCCTCGACGTCGGACCCGGCCCGAAAATCCCAGCGCTTCTGCCCGTTGGGCGCGATGGCGTAGACCAGGTCGTCCTGGCAGCCGGCCACCACGGTGCCGTCAGCCAGCACGGCGGGCGCGGACGCGACGTGGCCGCCGGTGACGAAATGCCAGCGCAAACTGCCGTCCGGGTTGATGGCGTAGATGCCGTCGCCGCCGGTGTAGACGACGCCGTCGGGACCGACCGTCGGGCCGGCGTCGACGTCGCAACGGCTGGCCTCCGGGCCGATCCCCACGCGTTGCGGGCAGCTTCCCATCTGGACGATCCAGCGAGGCTTCGGCGGGGCCCCGCCGACCGCGTAAAGGTGGTCGTCATCTGAGCCGATGTAGATGGTCCCGTCGCGTCCGATGGCGGGAGAGCTGAAGATGATGTCCCCGGTCGCGTACGCCCACCTGAGCGCTCCGTCGCGCGCGACGTTGTACAGCTTGCCGTCCTGCGAGCCGACCACGACCGAGCCGTCGGCGGCGAGGGCCGGCGACGACACGATCGGCGCGCCGGTCGCGAACGTCCACCACACGGCGGGCTTGGTCGCCGGCAGGGTGAACGGCGAGCGCCCACGATGCGACGGACCGAACCGGAACATCGCCTGCGCGGGCTCGATCGCGTATTGCGGTACCGGGACCGACGGGCCGACCAGCCCGCCCGCCGCCACGGACGGTCGGCTGGTGTCGCCGGGCCACACACAGCGGCCCGCGTCGCACAGGCGATTCAGCTTGCAGTCCTTGTCAGCGGCGCACGGCGCCGGCTCGACGTGGGCGCAGCTCAGGCCGGCCAACGTCGACAGGACAACGGCCATGGCGGCCAGACGACGACCGGCCAGACGACGACCAGCCTGTGTGGGACCAGTCAAGGCGGAACCAGGAGCGAAAGGCGCGCAAACGGCGCGGGGGGCCGGGCAACTCGAGCCCGGCGACGGACTTGGAATTCGGATGGCGCAAGGTTAAGGCAAATTGGAAAAGCTGCAAGATCGTCTGATACGCTCGTGGTCGGTGCGGCGAAGCGGCACTGTGTTTTTGCTGATCTGTACGCTCGCCGCCAGCGGCGGTGCCTGCCGCCGCAAGACCGAGAAAACGTCACCGCCGCCGCCGCCCGCGCAAGCCGCGGCCCCGGCCGCGCCTGCGGTGCCGGCGAACCCGGCGCCCAAGTCGGGCCGCGCCGCGATCCGTCACGTCGTGATCATCAGCGAGGACGGTCTGCGTCCCGACGCGCTCGCCGGCGTCCGCCCTCCCGTGCATGAGGCGATCCTGAAGCGCGCCGCGTATTCGCTGCGCGCCCGGACCATCCGCCGCGCATCGACGCTGCCGTCGCATGCCGCGATGCTGTCCGGTTTCGACATCAAAGAACACGGCCTCTTCTGGAACTCGTGGCACCCCGATCGCGGCTACATCCACGTGCCGACCGTGTTCGACGCCGCCGCCAAGAACGGCGGGTCCGCCGCCTTCATCGGCAAACGAAAGCTCGAGCACATCGCCCACCCGGGTTCGGTCGACGTCGTGTCGCGCCCCG
>DATMZL010001191.1:0-11672 GCA_035607075.1 Polyangia bacterium | reverse complement strand
GCTGACGGTCGCGGAGGCGTCGCAGCACTTTCGCACCATGAAGCTGGGCGGCGCGCGCCAGCAGATCGCCGCCGAGGTGCTCAAGGAGATCAACGCGCGGCTCGGCTTCCTGCTCGACGTAGGGTTGGACTACCTGACGCTCGATCGCGCCTCCGAGACGCTGTCGGGCGGCGAGGCGCAGCGCATCCGGCTGGCGTCGCAGCTCGGGAGCGAGCTGTCGGGCGTGATGTACGTGCTCGACGAGCCGTCGATCGGGCTGCACCAGCGCGACAACCTGCGGCTCATCAGCACGCTGCAGCGGCTGCGCGACCTCGGCAACAGTGTCATCGTGGTCGAGCACGACGCCGAGACCATCGAGTCGGCCGACCACGTCATCGACTTCGGGCCGGGCGCGGGGCGCCTGGGCGGGCGCGTCGTCGCCGAGGGGGCGCCCGAGGCGCTGAAGGCGAACGCCGCGTCGCTGACCGGAAGGTTCATGGCCGGCACCGAGCGGATCGAGGTGCCGGCGACGCGCCGCCCGCCGCAAGGCTTCATCACCGTCAAGGGCGCGCGCGAGCACAACCTAAAGAACATCGACGTCGCGTTCCCGCTCGGCGTGCTGGTGGCGGTGACGGGCGTGTCGGGAGCGGGCAAGTCGTCGCTGATCAACGGGATCTTGCAGCCCGCGCTGCGGCGCAAGCTGCTGGGCAGCTACGACCAGGTCGGACGGCACGGCGCCGTCGTGGGCATCGACGCCATCGACAAGGTGATCGACATCGACCAGAAGCCGATCGGGCGCACGCCGCGGTCGAACCCGGCGACGTACACGAAGGCGTTCGACGCGATCCGCGAGGTGTTCGCGCAGACAGCCGAAGCGCGCGCGTACGGGTACCAGCCCGGGCGGTTCTCGTTCAACGTGCGCGGCGGCCGCTGCGAGGCGTGCGAGGGCGACGGCGTCCGGCAGGTCGAGATGCACTTCCTGCCCGACGTCTACGTGACGTGCGAGGTCTGCCGGGGCAAGCGCTACAACGAGGCGACCCTGCGCGTTAGATGGAAAGACCGATCGATCGCCGAGGTGCTGGAGACAACGGTGTCCGAGGCGCTGGGCTTGTTCGAGCACCACCGCACGCTGCGCGGGATCCTGCAGACGCTGGACGACGTCGGGCTGGGCTACATCGCGCTCGGGCAGTCGGCGACGACACTGTCGGGCGGCGAAGCCCAGCGCATCAAGCTGTGGCGCGAGCTGGCGAAGCGCGACACGGGGCGAACCCTGTACCTCCTGGACGAGCCGACGACCGGCTTGCACTTCGAGGACGTGCGCAAGCTACTGCATGTGCTCGATCGGCTGGTCGCCGCGGGCAACACCGTGCTCGTCATCGAGCACAACCTGGACGTCATCAAGACCGCCGACTACGTCATCGATCTCGGCCCCGAGGGCGGCGCACGCGGCGGCGAGATCGTCGCTGCCGGCACGCCCGAAGAGGTCGCCCGCGTCGCGGCCTCGTACACCGGCCAGTTCCTCGCACCCCTCCTCGGCCGCCGCCGCCGCCCGACGGCCGCTTAAGGGCGCGCCCTACAACTTCCCGACGCCCGCCGCCGCCGGCACCGTCGTCGGTACGTCGCCTACGGGATCCACCGTGTACGTGTACGGCGGCGTCAGCATGCCCGTGGATGTGGTCGGCTGGCTGCCGGTGCAGCTCACGAACGTGTTGCCGCCCGTGACGTCCCAGTATCCGGTCTTCGAGCTATCCAGCCAGCAGATCGGGTTCTCCGTGTTCTCGAAGTGGTTGCCCTCGACGCGGACGACGGCGCCCATGCGGCTGTTCACGCCGGAGCCGTCGGGGATGTTGATGTAGTAGTTGTTGAACACGTGCGCCTTGCCGAAGCGGATGCTCGGCATGCGCGAGCCGCAGTTGTGGAAGTAGTTGTGGTGGTACGTCGCGCGGATGACGGTGTCGCCGACCTGCTCGTCGCCCGAGCTGATCAGGCTGACCTTCCAGTGGTCGTGAATGTGGTTGCGCGACACGGTGATGAACGACGCGCCGTTCTTGATCTCGACGAGCCCGTCGTAATAGTCCTTGCCGTGCGTCAGGTCGGAGAAGAGATCGCAGTGATCGATCCAGACGTTCATCGCGCCGGTCATCACGATGCCGTCGTTGGCCGTGCCCGCGCCGTCGGCGATCACGTGTGACACCGCGATGTTCCGGATGATGATGTTGCGCGACCCGTTCATCGACAGCTCGATCCCCTGCAGGTGCGCGTCGCTGCCGATGCCCAGCAGCGTCTTGTCGGACTTGATATCGACGCTGTCGGCGCCCGTGATCAAACCCGACACCGTCACGACGTAAGGGCTCGGGCTGCCGAGGTACATCTTCAGGTCGTCGATCGTCGTCGCCGCCACCGTCGGCCCGAGCGATCCGCCGTTCAGCAGGTACGGCGTGCCGGCGTCGTCCTGAACGGCCGCATACCCGATCAGCGCCGGATCCTGCACCGTTCCGTTCGGCAGGAAGCGCGCGGTCATCACCATGTTCTTCGTCATGGTGATCGTCGCGGCCGCCATCGGGCTCGGTGAATCGCCGGTCCAGCTCTGAAAAAAATAGCCGGGGTTGGCGGTCGCCGTCAGCATCACCGTCGCGCCCGCCGGATAGAACGCCTGCATCGGCGTCCAGCTCACGCTGCCCGCCGTCGCATCGTTGCTCGCGACGGTGAGCGAGAAGCTCGGGTTGTCGGGCGTCAGGCCATCGCCGAGGATCTTGATGTAGTCGATGTTCGCGAGCCCGCTCGCGCCCAGCGCCGCGAGCTGGATGAAGTTGGGCCCGGCCGCCAGCTGCACCTCCAGCGCCGGCGTCTCCTGCCACATGTTCCAGTCGGTCGTGTACGCGAACGTGACCGTGTCGGCGACCGTGACGCCGTTGATCACCAGCTTCGCGTCGCGCGTGTTCGCCGCCAGCCCGCCGAACGCGTAACGCCAGACCAGCCGGTACGCGCCCGCGGTCTCGGCCTTCACGCTCCAGGCGATCGTCTTGCCCATGCCCGGATCGCCGTCGGCAAAGCCGGTCCCGGTGTAGCCGGTGACGTTCGTGCTGCCCTGGCGCGGGTAGACCTTGCCGTCGACCGCGGCGAACCCGGGCTGGTCCTCCTGGATGATCAGCCCGGGCTCGACGGGAACGTCGGGCGGGCTGTCGGGCGATCCGCCGTCGGTCCCGGCGACGCCCGTCCCTGCCGCGCCGTCGGGCGCCGACGAACCGCCCGTTCCCGCCGCCGCATCGGGCAGCGATCCGCCCGCGCCGCCGGAACCACCCGTACCGGCGATCCCGGCGCCGGCCGTTCCCGTATTGCCGCCGACACCCGGTGTCTGCTTGTTTGCGCCGGACGAGCATCCGGCGGCGATCACCATCGCCAGGGCGAGCAGCGGGCAAACGACGGCCTTCATCCGGCCAGACAGGTTGCCCGAGGCCATCCGGAAGGTTCACGCGAGCGCCCTGCGCTGCCTGTCTTCGGCTAGCATCGCGCGGTCGCCGTGGCGCAATCACCCAAACTCGCAGCGTTCTTCGCGCCGGACGGTGAGCTGCATGACGTCTTCCGCGACGCCTTCCCGGTTCGATTCGACGTCCACGACCTCGAGTTCTGCAGCCTGTCGGTCAAACCCAACGACGAATCGGGCGATGATTTTCTCCACGGCGTCTTCCGCGTGATCACCTGGGACGCCACCCGCGCGAACATCAGGAACATCTGGGAGCAGGAGCTGCCGCTGCTCTGGCTGGCGCCGGCGGTGGAAGACGACGTCTATCGCATGAAGGGTTTCCGGCTGCGGATCAGGCCGGAAGTGGTCAAAGCGAGGCTGCGCAGCTTCGCGCGCGGCCTCGCCGGCCGGGCTGCCGCGCGCTTCCCCGACGCCACCAGCGCCGGGGACCTTCTGCCCGAGAAAGTGATCTGACCGCGCGATGGGCTTCGATTTCTACAGATGCGACAACCTCGCCGACCCGCGATCGCACGACGACGATCGTTATTTCCGATCCGACGTGCACGCCTACCCGGTGCTGTTCCGGACGATGTCGTCGATCGGCGTGCTGGACGAAGCCATGCACGAACCACGAGGCGACGAGCGCGTGCGCTCGCCCGACGCGGCGCTGGTACCGGCGTTCAAGCTGTCGTCGAACAGCGGCTACGTCGTCGTCCCCGAGGAGTGCCGCCTGATCGCCGCGGCGCTCGCCCAGGTCGTACGCGACACGCGCGAGAAGCTGGCGCTGACGCCCGAGGAGAACGAAGCGCTCAACCACGTCGAGCGCTTCGCACGCTTCAACCAGATCGCCGCCGACCACGGCGGCTACGAAGTCCGGTGAATTAGAAGTCCTCGAGCGACTTCACCATCTCCGGCACGAAGTGCTGCCGGATCTCGATCAACGACGAGTGCTCCGCCTTTCGCACCACGACCAGCGGCAGCTCGTCCGGGCTGAGCACGTCGGCGATGACGTTCTCGTCCTCGAAGTTGAAGCGCTGAACGGCCGTGTAAGACGTGACGTCCGGCCGCGCGTCCTCGTGCTTCGCGGTCTCGGTCGCGGCGGCCGCGGGGGGCACTGCGACGAGCCGCACGCGCCGCCCGCGCTCCTTCTGGGCGGTGACCGCGTCATCGTCCGCCATCGCGATCGCGAGCGGGCTGGGCGCGGACGGAAATTGTGTGACCATCAACGTCATCCCGAGGACCGCTGCCTGCGTGCCGGGAATCAGGAAGAACGCGCGCAGCGATCCCAGCCGTACGCGCAGGCTGGTGAGCGCGCGCTGGACGCGCGTGCGCGCCGTGACCTCGGGCGTGCCGAGGCGGGCGGCGACTGTCTGAAAGGGCAGCTCGCCGTGAAAGCGCAGCAGCGCCGCGCGCCGTTGCGGCCGCGGCAACAGCGCCAGCGCGCGCCGCACCAGGCCCCGCTGCTCGCGCGCCAGCAGCGCCGCTTCCGGATCGGCGGGCGCGGCGGGCGGATCGATCTGCGGCGCCAGCTCGGCGCGCCGCTGCTCGACGCGCGCACGATCGATCGCCGCGTTCCGGCCCACCCGTTCCATCCACGCCGCCGGCCGTTCGGCGCGCGCGCCGTTCTCCAGCATTGCGCAGGCGAGATCCTGCGCCAGATCCTCGGCGGCGCGCGGGTCACGCCGCGCCGCAATCGCCCGGGCCTCGCTCCAGAGCTTCCGGTCCATCTTCGTCACCTCCAATCGGATCGACGATCGAAGAGGAGGTTCGTTCCGGCGATCGTAACAGTTTGACCGGGGGACGTCGCGAGCTTCGCTCGCTTTGGTCCCCCGCACCCCCGGCTCGCTCTGGGCTGGCAAAGCCACCCTCCGCTCGCTGCGACCCGGGCTCAGATCCCCTCGCCCCGCGCAGCGGGGAGAGGGCTAGGGGGGCTAGGGTGAGGGGCCTAGGGTGAGGGGTCCGGCGACATCAATAAGCCTCTCGCTCGAGCCGGCCGTAAGCCGGGTTCTGTTCCGGCGTTGCCGCCGGTGGTGGTCATTCCTCTGGGCCGCCCGTTGCCGGACGGCTCGTGCGACCAACTCGGGATCTGGTGTCGGCGCGGGCCACGCCGGCGAAGCCAACCTTGCGATTGGTTTCGCGATCTCGGACCGGTCTTGCTCCAGGTGGGGTTTGCCAGCCCCCCTCGTCACCGAGGGGGCGGTGCGCTTTTACCGCACCTTTTCACCCGTGCCCGACGCCTTGCGGCGGCGGGCGGTCTGTTCTCTGTTGCACTTTCCTTCGAGTCACCTCGACTGGCCGTTAGCCAGCACCCTGCCCTGCGGAGCCCGGACTTTCCTCGACGGCCGCCCGAAGGCAACCGCCGCGACCACCTGTCCGGCTCGAGCGAGAAGCGCCATCACTATACCGCCGCGCGACGACCGTCACCATGGCGTCCGGCTGACCTGCGTTATCGTACAAACGGATGCGGTCTGTCGGCGGCGCGTGCGTGGGCCTGGCGGTCTGCGTTCTCGGGTGCGCTTCCGCCTGGAAGCCGCCGCCGGAACCGCCACCGCCGCCGCCGTTCGTGGAGGCGCCGCCAAAGCCCGACCGCCTCGAGTGGGACGCAACCGCGCGACGCATCAGCCGGTGCGGACCGGTCGCCTTCACCGTTCCTGCAGATCTGACGGCGCACGTTCGGATGAACGGACCGAAGGAGCTGACGATTGTCCCACCCGGGTTACTGCCCGGATCGCCGCCGGGCGGCGCACTGATGGCGCGGATCCATGATCCTCCCGCATCGAACTCTTCCGACGATGATGATGAAGGCGCACGCGAAGACGGACTTGTCCGCGCCTTGGTCTTCATCTTCGAGAAGGTGGCCGATCGGGTGACGCTCGGTCATGAGTTCCTCGCGATAGCGCGCCTGCATGAGATGGCCAGCGGGCTGAAGCTGGAGGAGATCGCGAGCCAATACGACGGCGGTACCCAGGACACCGTCGAGATCAGGATCAAGGACGATCTCGTCGAGGCCACGTACGTCATTGGTGACGAAACGTGGCGACTCTACGGCGTCTCTGACGATCACTGCGCGATCATGGCGATCGAGCGCGTCGCTCCGAACGCCACTCATCACTTCGATGAAATGGTGAAGCAGATGCGCGCTGTCGCGCACAGCTTCGGGCTCGTGCGGTTTTAGCCGCCGGGCGTGGGAGTGCCCGCGTTCGCCGCGGCCGGGTCGTCCTTCATGATCTCCTCCCAGTAGATGATGCGGTGGCAGGAGGGACAGGTCTCGACCGTCTGGCCGCGCTGAAGGACGTTGTAGAGCTGGGGCGGGATGTTCATATTGCAGCCCTGGCAGGTGCCGTTGCGGACGCTGACGACCGCCAGCCCGCGGCGCAGCCGGATGCTGCTGTAGCGCTTGAGCACGTCGGGCTTCACGTCGGCGGCCAGCTTGTCGCGCTCGACGCGCAGCTCGGCGATCTTCGCCTCGATCTCGTCCATGCGCGCCTTGGCGGCGTCGCGGTCCGTCAGGATCGACGCCTTTAGCGCCTCGACGTCGGTCGCGCGATCGCTGAGCAACTTCTTCTTCGCGTCGACCGCCTCGTTCAGCTTGGTGATCTCACCCTCGCGCGCGGTCAGCGCCTCGCGGCGCTGCTCGATCTCGCGCTGGGCGGCCATGTACTCCTTCGAGTTCTTGGCCTGGGACAGCTTGTGCTTGGCGCCCGCGACCTGAACCTCGTCGTCGGTCATCAGGCCCTTCTGCTCGGCGTAGTAGCGCTCGGTCTCGCCCAACGCATTTCGCTCGGTGGAGAGCAGTCCTTCGACGCGGGCGAGGTCATTCTCCGTCGCCGCCAGCTTCATCGGAATCGCCTTGAGCGAATTTTCGAGTTCCTGAATCTTTGCGTCGTGTCTCTGGAGATCCTCGAGTCGCTTAAGCTGATCGCGCAATTCCGGTTCCTCCGTGGCGTTTCAAAACACGTATCTCGCATATCGCCGCTTCCGACGGGTCGAGGGTGGGCCCACCTGGATTCGAACCAGGGACCAGGCGGTTATGAGCCGCCAGCTCTGACCGCTGAGCTATGGGCCCAGCTTTGTACGGGTGCGCCGTTTGCAAAACCGTGTGCAAAGAAAACCAAACTTACACCGCACGCCCTCGACTGTCGAGCGGATCACCGCGCGTCATCGCCGACGACGGCGACAGTGAATCGCGACCACGGCGCCCAGCAGCGCCCACACGGCGGCCGCGCCGCCCGCCGCCTCGCCTGCCGCGCAGTGGCAGCCGCTGTTGGAGCCGGGCGGCGGCGTCATCTGCGGCGTCCACGTACATACGTCGTTCGTCCAGACCGCCTGCATCGCCACCAGCGTGCACTGATCGCCGCACATCGCCTTCGCGCACGGCTTGATGCCGTGCACGTCGCCGTAAGTCGAGAGCGTCTGGATCGTCGCTCCCTCGTCGTGCGACGTCGACAGCGCCCACCCGTCGCTGTAATTCTTGCCCGCGATGTAGAGGACCCCATCGCGTTCTGCCAGGCCGAGAATGTGCGGCTGAGGGCTCAACGTCCACGGCCCAAACGTCTTGCCGCCGTCCGTCGACCGGTACGCGGTGCCGTTCATGCCGCCACCGTCGAGGTTGATGAGGGCGCCCACCAGCACGGTCCCGCTCGCCAACCGCGCGAATGCGCTCAGCGACCCCTTCGCGACGGTGACCGGTGTCGTGAACGTCGCGCCTGCGTCGCGCGTCACCGCGACCATCTCCATCCCCGGCGCGACCACGCGCAGGTAAAGCACGTCGGCGTCGTCCGGATCGACGGTCAGGATGCGGAACTCGTTGGCGCCCAGGCCGGGCTCGACGTCGCGGTCCATCCAGGTCTGGCCGCCGTCGTCGGACCGCAGCAGGCGCGGGTGACGGTCGGGCGTCGTGTACATCGCGACGTAGATGACCATCGGGTTCTTCCGGGCGATCTCGATGCTGACGATGATCGCGCCGGTGGGCGCCGTGTAGAGGGGCGTCGCCAAGAACGTCGCGCCCCCGTCCGTCGACGAGAACACCGACGGCGGTCCGATGTCGCCCGAATCCGCGTCGACCGACGCCGCGACGGCCAGAACGCGATCGGCGTTCGTGCGGTCGACGAAGAAGTCGCTCGCGACGAGGCCTGAAAGCGCGCCGCCTGCCGTCTGCCACGTGCACGAGCCGTCGTCGGAGAACGCCAGCCCGGCGTCCGGCGACAGCGCGTAGAAGCGATCGCGCGGCGCCGGTCCCACGCCGTAGAGGTAACCGAACGACGTCTCGGGCCGCTCGCACGTCCACAGCCAGCTCTTGCCGCCGTCGTCGGAGATGATCATCCCGAAGTTCGTCGCCAGCACGACCTCCTCCGGCTTGTCGGCGGGCAGGAGGATCCCGTAGGACGCGGGCAGCGCGCCGTTGGCCAACGCGCGCCCGGCCCCGGTCAGCAGCGTCAGAAGCGCAACCGCGCACGCGAGTTTCGACGACGTGAGCGCGAACATCGACGATGTGCGACGGTTTGCGCTCGGGGCCGGCGGGCTTTCGTGCAAAGATGCCGGCTCTCCTGTCCCGCCGATGCTGACCATAGCGTTCGACACGTTCGTGCTCGAGAACGGGCTGCCGGTGATCCTGCACCAGGATCGTTCGAGTCCGCTCGTTGCTGTCGACGTATGGTACCACGTCGGATCCAAGGACGAGTCGCCGGGGCGGACCGGGTTCGCGCACCTGTTCGAGCACTTGATGTTCATGGGATCGCGCAACGCGCCCTACCCCGCGTTCGACGCGATCATGGAGAGCTGGGGCGGGCACAACAACGGCACCACCAGCAACGACCGCACGAACTACTACGAGATCGGCCCCCGCAACCTGCTGGAGACGTTTCTGTGGTTGGAGGCCGATCGGCTCGCCACGCTGCCCGACGTGATCACCGACGAGGAGCTGGAGCGCCAGCGCAAGGTCGTGCAGAACGAACGCCGCCAGTCATACGAGAACCGTCCGTACGGCCGCGCCGAGCTCGCGGTGCCGGAGGCGATGTACCTGCCGAATCATCCTTACCACTGGCCGACGATCGGATCGCACGCCGATCTGGAGGCGGCGACCGTCGCGGACGTGCGCGCGTTCTTCGAACGTTTCTACCGGCCGTCGAACGCCAGCCTCGTCATCGCCGGCGACTTCGACCCCGCGGACGCGCGCGCGCTGGTCGAGAAGTACTTCGGCTGGCAGCCGAAGCTGCCGCCGCCGACGCGCGCGCCGACACCGGCAACGCCCGTGCTGGACCGCGACGTCGCGATCGCGCTGACCGACCGCGTGCAACTGCCGCGGCTGCGGCTCACCTGGCATTCGCCGGCGCTGTTCGCGCTCGGCGACGCGGACCTGGACATGGCGGCGCACGTGCTGGGCGGGGGAAAGTCCAGCCGCCTCTACAAGGCGCTGGTGTTCGAGCAGCGGATCGCGCAGGACGTATTCGCCTACCAGAGCTCGCAGCTGCTGAGCAGCTTGTTCCAGATCGGCGCGACCGCGAAGCCGGGTCACGATCTCGACGAGGTGACCGCGGCGGTCATGGCGGAGATCGATCGGCTGGCCTCCGACGGTCCGACGGAGGTGGAGCTGGGGCGCGCGCGCAACACGCACCTCGCCGACTTCTACAAGAGCCTCGACCACCTGCAGACACGCGCGGACTTGCTGAACCACTACCAGCACGTGCTCGGCGATCCCGACGGCGTCGCGCGCGACGTCGCACGCTACCAGCAGACGACGACCGCGTCGGTGCGCGACGCGTTCGCGCGCGTCGCGGCCGCCCGCCACCTGGATCTGCGCATCACGCCCGAACCTGCGACTGCGCCCGAACCGGTGACCGCGTGATCGAGACGCCGGCCGCGATGGCGCAGGCGCCGGCGGTCGGGCCGTTGCCGGCGGTCGCGCTGCCGCGCCCGGCGCGCTTCGCCCTGTCGACCGGCCTCGAGGTCGTCGCCACGCGCCGCGACGTCGCGCCGATCGCGTCGGCAGCGTTCATGTTCCGCAGCGGCGGCGCCTGCGATCCGCCCGGGCGGAACGGGCTGGCGTCGATCACCGCCGAGATGCTGGACGAGGGCGCGGGCGCGCGCGCCGCGCTGGCCATCGCCGCCGAGCTGGAGCAGCTGGGCGCCGATCTGTGGCTGGCGAGCGGACGCGACGGCTCGCAGCTGTCGGTGCAGGCGCCGCGCGAGACGTTCGGCGCCGCGATGGCGATCGCCGCCGACATCCTGATGCGTCCGCGTCTGGAGGACGCGGACTGGCAGCGCGTTCGCAACGACCGGCGCACCGGGGTCGTGCAGCGCCGCGATCAGCCCGAAGCGGTCGTCAACGTCATGTCGGATCGCATCCTCTTCGGCGACGCTCACCCGTACGGACAGCCGGTCGACGGGCTCGAGCGAAGCATCGACGCGATCACGCTCGACGACGTCCGCGCGTTCCACGCCGCGCACTACCGCCCGAACAACGCATCGCTGGTCGTCGCCGGCGACGTCGACGAGGCGACGCTGCAGCGCGACCTGGAAGCGATGCTGGGCGCCTGGAAGCCCGGTCCGGTGCCACCGCCGCCGCCCGCGCTGCCGTGGCCCGCGCGACCACGCCTGGTCATCGTCGATCGCCCGAGCGCGCCCCAGAGCATCGTCCGCCTGGTCGCGCCGGGGATCGATCGCTTCTCGCCCGATCGGCCGGGCCTGTCGATGCTCAACGCGATCCTGGGCGGCAGCTTCACCAGCCGCCTGAACTTCAACCTGCGCGAGAAGAACGGGTTCACGTACGGCGCCGCATCCAGCTTCTCGTTCCTGCGACAGGCGGGAGCCTTCGCCGCGCGCGCCGCCGTGTTCGTCGAATCGACGGCGCCCGCGGTGCGCGAGATGCTGGGCGAGCTCGCCGGCCTGCGCGAGCGCCCGATCACCACCGACGAGCATGCCAAGGCCCACGCGACGCTGCTGATGCGCGTGGCGGAAGGCCTGGCGACGACGGGCGGGATGGCCACCACGTTCGGCGAGCTGGGCCTTTACGGCCTGCCGCTCGACGAGCCGATGCGCTTCGTGGCGGCCCTGCAACGCACGACCGCCGACGATCTGCGCGCGCTGGCCGTCCGCTACGTCGATCCGGAGGCGGCCTGCATCGCGATCGTCGGCGATAGGGCGGCCATCGAGCCCGGGCTACGCGAGCTGGGCCTGCCGGCGCCGGTTCTCTACAACACCGACGGCGACCGCATTTAAGCGGCCAGGTCGA
>DATMZL010000081.1:0-3899 GCA_035607075.1 Polyangia bacterium | reverse complement strand
GTGGGCATCAGCCCCTCGGCATCACGCTCCTCGCCTCGTTCCCTTAGCCCACATCCCAAGAGCCCGAGCGGGTGCCTAAGCCCGCCGACCTGTCACCGATGTCTTGTCCCCTCAATGTCACCGATGTCTTGTCTCCACACCTCTTATTGCGGCGCTGGCCCCTCACCCGCGGGCCTGCGGCCGGCGACCTCTCCCCGCCTTCGCGGGGCGAGGTGCAGATCAGAGCTGCGAGCGGGCGAAGGAGGCGACGCTTTCCACCGCGTCGACGCTGAGGCGTTCGAGGGTGTTGCGCGCGATCGGGTGAGGGCAGGAGGCGAGGGCCTTGGAGACGGTCATGCGGACGCGCGGGTTGTCGTCGCGCAGCGCGATGACGATGCGGCGCAGCGCCGAGGTCGTCCCGAGGCGCACCAGCGCGCGCACGGCGTGGCGGCGGACGCTGGGGTCCTTGTTGGCGAGCTGGCGGGCGAGGAACGGTTCGATGCCGGGCGGCTCGATGGTCTCGAGCGCGTCGATCGCGTGCACCTGCTCCTCGGTGGTGCACGAATCGAAGATCGCGATCAGCTTGGGGACGACGCGCGAATCGCCGATCCGGCCGAGCGCCTTGATGACGTCGGCGCGCGCGTCGCGGTCGCGTTCCAGCAGGCCCAGCATCAGTTGGTGGGTCCGCTCGGACGGGCGCTGGCTGATGGCGGCAATCGCACTTCGGCGCACATCGGGCGACCGGTCGGAGAGCATCGGCTCCAGAAGCTCGACGAGGTCCGAACCCTGGGCCGCGAACGCCGCCACCGCCGCGCGCCGGATCTGCTCGTCGGCGTGACCGAGGCTGGTCTCGACGAAGCCGCGCTGGAGCGGGTGGGGGTTGTTCCGCATGATCGAGAGCGCGATCAGATGGCGCTCGGCCAGCGCGTGCGGATTGCGCAGCAGCGCGATCGTGACCAGCCGGGCGTCCATCCGGGCCAGCGCCTGGACCAGCGCCGCGCGAACGGCCTTCGATTCGTCGGTCAGGCGCGCCACCATCGAGGGCAGCCCGTCCGTGTGGTGCAGGCGCCCGAGGACGCCGACGGCGGCGGCCCGGATGGTCTCGTCGGGATCGGTCAGCAGCGACACGACGGCCGCGGCGCCGGACTCGAACGAGCCGGCCGCGATGGCGCGACACGCGAAGCGACGCACGCTGGCGTCCTTGTGCGACAGCGCCGATGTGAGATACGGCTGCAGCTTCACGCCGATCTCCGCGGCGGCGAACAGCAGCGCCTCGCACGACCGTTCGTCGGCGGCGGCCGCGATCATGTCCGCGTAGCACGTCTCGAGGCGCAGGCAGCGCACCAAGTCGATGGCGGCTTCCTTGTTCACCCGCTCCTCGGCGCTGTCCCAGTCCTCGAGGTCCACGCGCAGGATCTGCCGCAGCCGCTGTCCCACCTTCGTTTCGGCTTCCGCCGCGAACGTCTTCCAGGCCGGCAGCTTCTGGAGAACGGTGGGGTCGGGAAGCTGGACCAGCGCGGTGCCGAGCGCCTGCAGGCAGAGCGTGAACTCCGCGGGCGGGTGGGTCGGGTTCAGCTCGCGAATCAACGCCCCGATCACCTCGGCGCCGCCGATCTTGCCGAGCGCGGCGACCGCCGCGTGGCGAAGCTGCTCGTCCCCGAGGAGGTTGATCAGCGTCCCGATGCTGCTCCGATCGCCGATCTCGCCCAGCGTATGAACGACCGCGAAACGCAGCCAGGTGTGGCCCCGCAGGAGCTCGCCCAGCGCCCCCAGCGTCGAAACCGCCCGCAGCTCGCCGAGGCTTTCGATCGCGGCCTGGCAGACGTTGAGATCGCTGTGCTTCAGCAGCTCGACCAGGTGGGGAATGGCGGCCGGATCGCGCGTCTTTCCGAGCGCGCCCGCCGCGAACATCACCAGCTCCGGGTCCGGATCGTGAAGCGCCCGCACCAGCGCCGGTACGCTGCGTCGCCCACCTTTACCCAGGGCCTCCAGCGCGGCGTTCCGGCGGACGGCATCGTCTTGTGAGATGAGCTGGACGAGCTGCTCGGGATCGGCGGCTTCGGCTGCACGATCGATGGCGCGTTCGCGGTCCGATCGGTCCATGTCCGCAATAGCGAGCAGAACCGCTTCGTTCAGCGACTGAGCGAGTCCAAATTCCCGGGAGGCGTTCACGGGGCCAGCAAATGTCATCGGATGTTTCCGATGCCGAGTTGAGTCGCACATTTCTCCAGTTTCGCCGCGGAGCATCCGATGTCACGCAGCGGCCGCCATGGACGTCGACCGCGCCGCGTTGATGCGGCTCTTTCTCTCGGACTCCGAAGACGAGCTCGCTCGCTTCGAAGCCGACGTCCTGGTTCTGGAAGAGCGGCCCGACGATCTGTCCACCGTCGATGCCCTGTTTCGCACCGCGCACACGCTGAAGGGTAACGCGGCGATCCTGGCGCTGGATCACCTGGCGAAGTGGGCGCACTCGCTGGAGGACATGCTGGACGCGGTGCGGACGCGGCGGACGGCGGTGACCGGCGCGCTCGTCAGCTTGCTCTTGCGCTCGGTCGATGCGCTGCGCGGAATGCTCGCCTCCTTGCGGTCGGGCGAGCCCGACAACCCCGTTCGCTACGGGGGACTGCAGGACGAGCTGATCGCCTGGATCGCGACGGCGAAGAATGACGCCGCGCCCGTCGAGATCGACGAAGCGGCGGCGCGCTCCGGGCCCGAAGCCGCCACGCCCGCGCCCGCTGGCGAAAGCCGCTGGGGGCCGGCCCTGCGCATCGAAATGGCCAAGATCGATCAGCTGCTCGACCTCGCGTCGCGGGCGCTTGTCGTGCAAGGGCAAATCGGCGCCGGCTTGCTGCAAGACGGGGCCGCGAACGCCGACCTTCAGGAGCTGCACCAGAAGAGCGAGCGCTTGCTCATGGAGGTGCAGGACTGGGTCATCGACACGCGGATGATCCCGGTGTCGATGTTCTTTCGCGCGCACGCCCGGACCGTGCGCGACGCCGCCGAAGGGCAGCGCAAGCGCGTGCGGCTGGAACTGGAAGGCGAACGCGTGCGCATCGACACCGGGATCGGCGAGAGCGCGCGCGACGTGCTGACGCACCTGGTGCGCAACGCCGTCGACCACGGCATCGAGCTGCCGTCGGTGCGGGCGGCGCGCGGGAAGAATCCGGAAGGCACGGTCACGCTGCGGGCTTCGCAGAACGGCAACCAGGTCGTCATCCAGGTGTCCGACGACGGCGCGGGCCTGAACCTTTCGCGCATCCGCGCGCGGGCGCGACAGCTGGGACGCTCGGACGCGGACAACATGTCGGTCGCGGAGCTGCACCAGCTGATCTTCGCGCCCGGGTTCTCGACCGCCGAGAAGGTCACCGAGCTGTCCGGGCGGGGCGTCGGGATGGATGTCGTACGGCGGCGGGTCGAGGACCTGCACGGAACGGTGGAGCTCGACAGCACCGAGGGCGTCGGCACGACCGTCGAGCTGCGGCTTCCCCTGAGCCTCTCAGTGATCGAGGGGTTCTGGGTCGAGGTCGCGGGCACCGACTACGTCTTGCCTCTCGACGACGTGATCGAGTGTATCGAGCTCCCGCCGGAACAACGCGATCGCACCGAGGGTGAGTCGATCGTCGACCTGCGGGGCGAGCCGCTCGCGTACGTGAACCTGCGTGACTTGCTGGCGACCGGGCGCAAGGCGCGCCCGGTCGAGCGAATCGTGGTGGTGCGATACCGAGGACGGCACGTGGGGCTGGGGGTGGACGCGATTCATGGCGAGCGGCAGACCGTCATCAAGCCGCTGGGCCGGCTATTTCGCTCGGTTCCCGGGATTTCCGGATCGACGTTGCGGGCCGACGGCGCCGTGGCATTCGTCGTCGACGTCGCGCGACTGTTGCGGTCGGTCGCGCGTCCGGGCGTCGGCGCGGGCGGCG
>DATMZL010000138.1:0-3566 GCA_035607075.1 Polyangia bacterium | reverse complement strand
TGCCGCTGCCGGCGCTGGCGGGCGGCCTGATCGAAGGCGTCGCGGAGGCCGCCAGCTCGTCGGATCCCGACGAGGACGCGACGATTCACGAGCAGGCGCGCGCGATGATCGAGGCGGGGTTGGCACCGCCGCTGGCCGCCGTCATGGGCGCGGGCTTCTCGGCTCAGGCGGGCCACCGCGCCTACACGATGGCCGGATCGTTCTCGTCGTTTTTGCTCGCGACCCGCGGCGCCGAACGGCTGCGCGCGCTCTACAGGTCGGCCGGCAACTTCACCGACGTCTACCGGGTGCCCCTCTCCGATCTCGAGAGCGAATGGCGCCAGTTCCTGGCGCAACAGCCGCTGACGACGCGCGAGCGCGCGCGTGCGAGCGAGGAGTTCCGGCGCCCGGCGATCTTCAAGCGGGTCTGCGCGCGCGAGCTGGCGGCGCGGTTGGTCGAGGCGCGGTCGATCGAGCGCGTCGAGCCGGCGCGCGCGGTCGCGATCCTCGAGGCGACCTGTCACGACGATCCGGCCGAACCCAGCTACCGGCTGGCGCTGGCGGAGGCGCTGGCGTTGGCGGGCCAGCGGGAACGCGCGCTGGTGATGCTGTCGCGGCTGGCCGTCGACGGCGGCATCACGGTGCCGCTGCGCGCACAGGCGGTCGCCCTGGCCGCCGAGCTCAACTTCGCCGCCCGCGACTACGTGCGGGCCGAGCACGAGCAACGGCGCGCCGCCGAACTGGCGTCGTCGGAGGGCGAGCGGCGCCAGGCGCTGGCCCGGCTGCGCGCGCTCGCTTCGCCGACCGCGCGGCAGACGCTGGGGCGCGCGCTCTTCGGCGACGAGGTGCAGCCGGCGGGCGCCGATCCGGTGCTGACGTTCTATCTGTTCACCGAGTACGCGCGCCTCGAGCCGAGCGACATGCTGGGCCCCTACCTGGTGGGCCGACAGTTGCTGGGACGCGACGCCGCGCGCGCCCTGCCCCATCTCACGCGTGCCTGCGACGACGGCAGCGCGGCCAAGCTGCCGCCTGAGTTCATGCGCGAATGCCGGCGCATGATCGTCGACGCCGCGTATCGCATCGGCGACTTTCCGCGCGCACGCACCGCGCTGGAGCGCTCGCTCGCAGAAGCGACGGGCGAGGCTGACCGCCTGCGCGCCGTCGACATGCGTGAGCGCGTCGACTGGGCCGCGGCGCGGCGCTCCGGCCCCGTCGCGGGCGACGCCCCTTAGCCCCTCGGACGCGGGGCGGCTGACACGCTCGTGTCGCGTGGGACGAGTCACTGGACGGCGCCGGCGTGCGTGAGACAATGGTCTCGATGACGACCCTGCGTCGTGCCGTGCTCCTCGGATGCGTGACCGTGCTGGCCACGTCCGTCGCGCGCGCGCAGACGCAGCCGCCGCCTGTCGACCCTGCGGCCCCTCCGGCCGCCGTGCCACCGCCGGCGGCCGCGCCTGCGCCCGCAGCGGCTGAACCACCAGCCGCCCCGCCTGCGGGCGCCCCGGGCGCCCCTGTTGCTCCGCTGTCGCCGACGATGGCGCCCGAGCCCGCGGGGGCGCCGCCGCTGGTGCTCACCGAACGGACCGAGCCGCTAAAGACGGAGCCGCGACCCGAACCCTTCTACGACAAGCCCTGGTTCTGGGGCGCGCTCGGGGTCGTGGTCGCGACCGTCGCCATCATCCTGGTCTGGAACATTTCGTCGAACCGCAAGGGACCGCCCGACACCACGTTCGGGAACATGAATGCGTTCTGAGCGCATCGTCGCGGCCGTGATCGTGGCGTCCGGGCTGACGTTCGGCGCCGGCTGCTCGCAGCCGGATTCGTTCATCATCCTGTCGCTGGAGAGCACATCGACGTCGATCGACAACGTCGCCCAGATCGAGGTCCAGGTGACGGGCTTGGCGCGGCCGCTCTACTACGACGCGCACGGCATGTCGATCAACCGGACCGACCAGAGAACGCTGTCGGTCGGCTTCCCGCACGACAGGACCGGAAGCATCGAGTTCACCGTCGACGCGCTCACCAACCTCGGCTGCTCGATCGGCCATGGCAAGGCGACGCAGGAGATCAAGAAGGGCAACACCGCGATGGTCCCCGTCGCGCTGACGCCGATGAGCTGCAGCAACGTCGACGGCGGAGCGCCCGAGGTGCCGCCGGGCGTGACGCTGCCCGGCTGCGATCCGGTGAACCCGCAAATCGCCCCCGACGGCGGGGTCGCATGCGCAGACACGCAGACGTGTCTGGTCTGCACGACGCCCGCCGACGCCGGCGTGCAGCAGAATGTGTGCTCCCGCGGCGGCACGGCGGGCCCCGGAATGACCTGCGTGGGCAACGCGGACTGCATGCCGGGTACGCAGTGCTTCAATTACAAGACCCTCGGCTGCGACCTGAGGCTGTGCCTCCGCTTCTGCAACGGCAACGCGGAGTGCGCGGCGTTCGGTGCGACAGGCAACGGCCCGGGCAGCGTCTGCGAAGGACCGGTGATGTGCCCGGACTTCCTGACCGCGTACCACACCTGCACCTTCAACTGCGATCCGCGCGCGGCGGCCGCCGCGAACGGGGGCGGTTGCCCGACCGGCCTCGCCTGCGTCATGCCGGCGTCGATGGACAAGGTGGACTGCGCCTGCGCCGAGTCGACGCGCACCAAGCTGGAGGGTCAGGCCTGCACGCAGGCGGCCGACTGCGCGCCCGGCTTGATCTGCAACCTGATGTCGAACACCAAGATCTGCCGGTCGATCTGTCGCTGCGACGCGAACGCGGCCGGGAACTGCGTGGCGACGGCCAACGACTGCCCCAAGGCGGGCACGACCTGCCACGCGGTCACCAACAACACGATCTACGGCGTCTGCCTCTAGCCGCTCCCGCGCGAAGCGCGGGTGTGCGGCTATTTCTGAGATTTTTCAGGTGCCCGTCGGATCGGTCAACGCGACCGGTTCATGAACACGGTAACGCCCTTTTCGCCGGCGGCGACGATGTCCAACTTTCCGTCGCCGTCCACGTCGGCGAGCGCGATCTTCGGATAGGGACCGGGATCATCGACGGCGTAGTTCAGGGGCGCCGCGAAACGGAAACCGCCGTCATTCAGCAAGACGGTGATGCCGTGGTCGCTGGTCTGGGTTGCAACGACGATATCGACCGAGCCGTCGCCGTTCACGTCACCCATCACCGCTTGCAGCGGGCTCTGTAGCGGGCTCTGCACCATGTTCGGGATCGCCGGCGCGAACACGCCCATACCGCGATTCAGTAGGACGGCGACGGTTCCCTGGTCGGGCTCGGTATCGATGATGTCGGTCCGGCCGTCGCGGTCGACGTCGGCCAGGGCGAGGCTCCCCGTGAGGACGTCGTAGCGCACGAGGGACGCGAGGTGACCGTCTCCGTTGTTGAGCAGCACGCCGCCGCCGCAGCGGCCCGCGACGACGACGTCGAGATGACCGTCGCCGTTCAGGTCCGCGAGCGCGACCGCGTGCGGTTCGACGCCAGCGGCGTAACGCGACGCAAGCTCGCTGTACAACCCGCCGTTCAGCGGCCGGAGCAGCCGCACGGCGAGATCTCCGTTCGCATTCGGGTCTCCGGCGCGCCGGTCGGCG
>DATMZL010000084.1:0-3979 GCA_035607075.1 Polyangia bacterium | reverse complement strand
CGGGCTTTGAGATCGCGATCCTCGACGCGCGGCGCGGCCTGAAGGTCTTCCGCGCCGTGGGGCCCCGCGCCGCCGCCGCATTTCGCGACGAGGCCGGCGGTCACCGCTGGCAGCGCATTCCGCCCAACGAGAAGCACGGGCGCGTTCACACCAGCACGATCACGGTCGCGGTGTTGCCGGAGCCGACCGAGGTCGAGGTGCGCATCGCGCCCGGCGATCTCGATTGGTCGTACTGCCTCGGCACCGGTCCGGGCGGCCAGACCCGCAACAAGACCGCATGCACCGTGCTGCTGACGCATCGCCCGACCGGCCTGCAGGTCCGCTGCGAGACGACGCGCTCACAGCACCACAACCGCATCGACGCGCTGGCGCTGCTGCGCGCGAAGCTGTGGGCGCGCGAACACGAGCGCGTGCACGCCGCGCGCGCGCAGGAACGGCGCGACCAGCTTGGCTCCGGCATGCGCGGCGACAAACGCCGCACGATTCGGTGCCAGGACGGAACCGTCGTGGACCACGTGACGGGGCGCAGGTGGGAGTTGCGCCAGTATTTGAGAGGTAACTGGTAAGCGCGGACCCCTCTCCCTAACCCTCTCCCCGCTTCGCGGGGCGAGGGGACCGGAGATCACGCCCGCGGGTGGAAGCGGTCGTAGACGCTGCGCAGGTGGCCGCGCGAGACGTGGGTGTAGATCTCGGTCGTGCCGATGTCGGCGTGGCCGAGCATCGCCTGCACGGCGCGCAGGTCGGCGCCGCGTTCAACGAGGTGGGTGGCGAACGAATGCCGCAGCTTGTGCGGCGAGATCCGCTTGCGGATCCCGGCCGCGGTGGCGTAGCGCCCGAGCAGCTTCCAGAACCCCTGGCGTGTCATCGCGCGGCCGTGGTGCGTGACGAACAGCGTGTCCAGCGCCTTGCCGTGCAGGCTCTCCGCGCGCGCGCCTTCGACGTAGGCGCGCACCGACGCGAGCGCCGCCTCGCCGACGGGGACCAGGCGTTCCTTGCGGCCCTTGCCGAACGTGATCAGGTAGCCGGCGTCGAAGTTCACGTCGCGCAACCGCAGCTTCACCAACTCGGACACGCGCAGGCCGGTCGCGTACAGAACCTCCAGCATCGCGGCGTCGCGCGCCCCGCGGGTGGTGCGCCGATCGGGCGCGGCCATCAGGCGGTCGATCTCGTCGACGGTCAGGTAGTCGGGCAGCTTGCGCCCGAAGCGCGGCAGGTCGACGTCCTCGGTCGGATCGACGGGCGCGATGCGTTCCGCCTTCAGGAACTTGAAGAACTGGCGCAGCGCGATCAGCCGTCGCGCCTGCGATCGCGCCGACAGCTTCTTCTCGGTCAGGTGCACCAGGAAATCGAGGATGTCGATCGAGCGAACAGCGTCCGCGCTGTTGACGGTGCGCCCGGCGGCGAAGTGCGCGAACCGCGACAGGTCGCGCCCGTAAGCCTCGACGGTCGCGGGCGTCAGCTCCCGCTCCACCCGCAGGTGGTCGAGGAACTGCTGGATGGCCAGGTCCAGGCTGGGCCCCATATCGGCTGATCCGATGGTCCGCCCGCCCCGGCTGACACGCAAATTTCTTGCACGACATGATGCCCGCCGCCGCGTCCGATAGACTGCGGACGGGACGCGTGCGGAACGGAAAATGGCTTCGGCTGGTGGCGCTGGCGCTGATCGCGCTGTACGCCGGCGATCGCTACCGGCGGCGGCATCGCGCGCGGCCCAGCGAGACGCCGATCGTGATCGCCTACGGCCCCGAAGGCGCCTGCGCGCCGCTGGTCGCCGACGCCGGGACGTCCGTGTGCCCGTACGGCCCGGCGACGGGCACCGTCGGCGGGATCGACTACGGCGCACCGTTCGAAGCCACCGCCGGGCCGTGCCAGCTCGTCGGCAGGCTGCGCGTGACCAGCGGGCACATCGCCGCCGTCGATCCGCTGGTGTTTCTCGACGCCGCCTTCCCGCTGGAGCCCGGCGTCGCGCCCGGCGACTACCCGGTCATCCTGCGCTTGCACCAGGGCGACGTCGCGCTCGCGCTGCTGATGATCGGCCAGCAGCGTCCTGTGCGCTGGGCGCAGGCGATCGCCGTCGATCGTCGTGCGGACGCCGGCGGCCGCTCGGAAGCGTATGCGTACGGCGTCGACGCGGGGACCGGCTGCTACGCCGACGCGGCGACGGCCGCGCTGCTGCGGCGGCGCAAGCAAACCGAGCTGGAACGGCGGTTCGCGGTGCTGGAGTCGCGCGGCATGCCACCGGGTGATCCTGGTTGGAACCGCGCATTCGAGGCGCTGCCGACCGGGCCCGACCTCCTCGAGATCATGGGCCGCGAGGGCTACGGCCACTGGGTAAACGTGTGCGTCGACCCGGCCACGGGCGCGAACCTTGTCGCGTTCCAGTCCGGCGCCGGCGACGGCGTCTACAAGGTGTTCGCCGGCACCGACGCCGCCGGCAAGGTCGCCGCGTTCGTGACCGACTTCGGCATCATCGATTCGGGGAGCGGCCGCCATCCGTGGATCGAGGGTCTCGATCCGCGGTGACGAAGCGCGCCCGGCAGTCGTCGACGAACTGCTGCCAGGTCCGGTTCGGCTCCCAGAACGTGCGCGCGTGGCGGTCGGCGCGCTCGCGATCCCAGCCGAGGCGCATCTCGCCGTAGACCGCCATGAAGCTGGAGACGCGGAAGTTCGCGGCGCAATGCACGAACACGCGCTCTGCCGCCCACGCGTCCATCTGCGCGACGAACGCCTCGAAGTCGCCGGGGACGGGCGCGTCGAAGTTCACCGGCAGGTGGCGGTACGCGAGACCCAGCGATGCCGCCAGCCCCGCCTCGTCGGGCAGGCAGTACTCCGGGTTCAGCAGGCCCAGGTTGACCACCGCCTGGTAACCCTCGGCCGCGACCTCGCGCAGCTCGTCTTCGCTCGGCTGGCCGGCCGTACCGATGCGCGCGTCGATGGCAACGAAGTTCTTGATCTCGTCGAGCGCCACGCCGGAGCCGTCAGCTTAGCAGACGCGCGGATCTACTCGCGCTTGCGCTTGCGCGGCCGCGCCGCCTCGAAGTCCAGCGTGTGGCGGAGGTGGAACCGCATCCCGTCCTGCGGCCCGTAGATCGTCACGACGCCCTTGCGCGCGACCACAAGCTGGCCGCGCGAATCGTAGTTCGCCCAGTCGACGTCGTCGTCCAGGAGGTCGGGTTGCTCGCGCACGCGAAACCGGAACGTGTAGATTCCGAAGAAACCCGCGTACCACATGATCAGCGTCGGGTGCTTCGGTGACGGCCGGCGTTCCCATCCGTCGTCGCCTTCGCAGATGACGGTGTACTGCTTGCGGTCCGGCAGCACCGTCTTGCGACCCCAGTTATCGCCGCGCCGGCGCCAGCCGTCGCGCAGCAGGCGTGGATAGAGCACGCCCAGATCTTCCGTCTGCTTCACGTCCCGCATGCCTTCGACGCGAAACGGAACCTCTCCCTGCGGATGCCAGGTGTTCAGGCAGAGCACGTCGCGGGCGCGCCAGTAGCCGCCGCCAAAATAGGTGCCGACGTTCGTCGTACCGCCGCCGATCGCCTTCAACGTCGGGAGCTGGGAGACCGCGTTCCAGGTGCGACCGCCCGAGCCCATCGCGAGGAAGACGAACCAGTTCCCGTCGAACGAGACGTCGCACCGCATCGGGTAGAGCTGGCCCGAGAACCACGCGCCGTGCTCGGCCGCGCCGGTCACCGTGTTGACGCGGATGATGTGGAACAGCTTCGACGGCTTGCGCCGGACCACGACCACCACCGGCGCCTCGACCGCCGGCAACAGATGGATGCGGGCCGGCTGCGCGGGCGTCATGTCGGTTCGGACGGCGGCCGCATCGATCGGTCGCTTCCTGCGATGATATCGTGCCATCGAGGATCGATCCCAGGAACGCCGCGCGATGATCTTGGCCACGTTGAGGACAGCGATCGCGTCGTTCAAGAAGGCGCTGCGCGAGCGCGCGCTGCGCCTACCCCTCTGGTTC
>DATMZL010000094.1:0-3494 GCA_035607075.1 Polyangia bacterium | reverse complement strand
TTCGATACGCCTAGACTCGTTTCTCGATCTTCGCCCAAGCGTCCTTGAGCGTCACGGTGCGGTTGAACACGGGATGCCCGGCTCGTCCGTCGCGGTCGGAGCAGAAGTATCCCAGCCGCTCGAATTGGACGCGCGCGCCGGCCGGCAGCGCGCCGAGCGACGGCTCGAGCTTGCAGCCCTTCACGACCTCGAGCGACTGCGGATTCATTTGAGCCAGGAAGTCCGCATCGCCCGCGCCGGGGTTCTCGACGGTGAAGAGGCGATCGTAGAGCCGCACCTCCGCGTCCACGGCGTGCGCCGCCGACACCCAGTGCAGCGTTCCGCGCACCGTGCGCCCGTCGGGCGCGTTGCCGCCCCACGACGCCGGATCCCATTCGCCGTGCAGCTCGGTCACCTCGCCGGCCGCGTCCTTCACGACGCGCGTGCACTTCACGAGGCACGCGTAGCGCAGACGGACCTCGCGCCCCGGCGCCAGGCGGAACCAATCCTTGGGCGGATCCTCGCGGAAGTCGTCGCGATCGACATAGACGACGCGCGAGAACGGAACCTTGCGCGTTCCTTGCGCGGGATCTTCCGGGTGCAGCGGCGCAGCCGGAATCTCGCGCACCTCGCCCTCGGGGAAGTTGTCGATCACCAGCTTCAACGGGCGCAGCACCGCCATCACGCGCGGGCTGCGCCGGTTCAGATCTTCGCGCAACGCGTGCTCCAGCAGGCCCACGTCGACGATGCTGTCGGTCTTTGCGACGCCGATCCGCTCGCAGAACGCGCGGATCGCCTCGGGCGTGTAACCGCGCCGCCGCAACCCCGCCAGCGTCGGCATCCGTGGATCGTCCCACCCCGAGACGACCTTTTTCTGGACCAGCTCGGCGAGCTTGCGCTTCGACGTGACCGTGTAGGTCAGGTTGAGGCGCGCGAACTCGATCTGCCGCGACGGAAACATCTCCGTCTCCTTGATGCACCAGTCGTAGAGCGGCCGGTGCGACTCGAACTCCAGCGTGCAGATCGAATGCGTGATCTCCTCGATCGCGTCCGACAGCGGATGCGCGTAGTCGTACATCGGGTAGATGCACCACTTGTTGCCCGTGCGGTGGTGAGGCGCGTAGCGGATCCGGTACAGCAGCGGATCGCGCATGTTCATGTTCTGCGTCTCGAGGTCGCCCTTGCCGCGCAGCACGTGCGCGCCCTCGGGGAACTCGCCCGCGCGCATCCGCTTGAACAGGTCCAGGTTCTCCGCGACGGGGCGGTTCCGGTAGGGGCTCGGCTTTCCCTTCTTGTAGAAGTCGCCGCGGTACTCCCGGATCTCCTCTTCCGAAAGGCTGTCGACGTAGGCGGAGCCCTTCTCGATCAGCTTGATCGCCAGCTCGTACAGCTTCTCGAAGTAGTCCGAGGCGTAGAACATGCCCGACCACTGGAAGCCGAGCCAGCGGATGTCCGCCTCGATCGCCTCGACGTACTCCACGTCCTCGGTGGTCGGGTTGGTGTCGTCGAAGCGCAGGTTGCACGTGCCGCCGAACTCTTGCGCCAGCCCGAAGTCGACGCAGATCGCCTTGGCGTGGCCGATGTGCAGGTAGCCGTTGGGCTCGGGCGGGAAACGTGTCGCGACGCGTCCGCCGTGCTTCCCGCTGGCCTGGTCGGCCACCATGATTTCACGGATGAAATTGCCGGCGCCGCCGTCGGGTCGGGTGTCGGTCTTGCTGGTGGTTGCGCTCATCGATTCTCTCGGGTTGCCGAGCCTGCCTCGAACCAAACAGGTACACAAGTTCGGGTCGACTTTCGAGCGTTTTACCGTCGGCCGTGGCAGTATGAGGTTCGTGGGCAAGCGATCCGAAAGTCGCCCGGATGCGGACAAAGCCCAGCCGACGTTTCCTTCGGGGGACGTCGCGCTCGTGTTCGGAAAGAACGCGGACGGCGTCCATATTCTGCGCCGCCGCGACGAGAACTCCCCGGTCGAGGCTGGTTTGCTGCAGCCGCTTGTCGAAGGTCGCCCGATCAGCGGCGAGCTGATCTCGATGAAGCGCCGTGAGGACATGCCGTTCCTCTACGACGTGAAGTCCGAGCTGCCGTCGCAGGAGCGCGAGCGCACGACTTCGGGCCCGTCGCAGGTCGCCACGGATTCATATCGCAAGGGCTGGGACGCGATCTGGGGCGGGCGCAACTCCAAGGCGCCACGCCGCGATCTGAACTAGCTCGGGGGATCTAATCAGCCCGCGCGCTTCGGCGGCGTCGTGGGTGCCGGGGGCGGGGGCGTGGCGAGCCACGCGGACAGGAGATCGACGGCCGCGTCGGGTGAGAGGCGGTCGAAGTTCGCGACCAGCCAGTCGATCGCTTCCGGATGGCGCTTCGCGCGCAGCAGCGCCTTGAAGCCCATCGGGCCCAGGACCGGATCGCGCGGTTGCTTCAAGAGCTCGTCGGGCGGTGCATCGGCATAGACCAGCCCGCGCAGCTCTGCGGATGCGTAGGCGTCGTGGCGGATGCTCTCGAACGCCTTCGCGCGCAGCGCCTTCCCGGGATCGTCCTTGCGGTCGACCAGGCCGCGCGTGACCGCCAGGCGCAGCTCGCCGCCCGGGCGCGCCATCATCTTGGCCAGCAGGTCGGCGGACTCCGGCGACTTGAGGCGGCCCAGCTCCGGCGCCATCGCGACCAGCGCGCGGTCGTCGCGCTCCTTGAACAGCGGCTGCACGAAGGGCAGGGCGAGATCGCCACACGCGCGCACCAGGCCGCCCGCGGCCGCCGCGCGCACGTCGGGCGACGCGTCCTGCAGCAGCGGTTGCAGGCGGTAGAGCGCGGGCCGCCCGCCACCGGGCTTCGCGAACGCCGTCGCGGCGGCAGCGCGAAGCGCAGCGTCCTTGTCTTCCATCGACTCCCGCACCAGCTTGCCGGGCGCGCTGCCGGTCGTCGCGACCAGCGTGGCGAGCGAGAGCGCGCGCAGGCGCCCCGGCGTCGCGCTGTCGCCCGCATTCTCCGCCAGCGCCTTCGCGCACGGCGAATCCTGGGCCAAACGCGCGCCAGAATCGCGCAGCAGGATCAGCACCTGCTCGCGCGCCGCTGGCTCGCCCTCGCGCAGCGCCTTCGCGCCGCCAATGAGGTTACAGAGACTCCCCGCGTCCGCGTCGCTGCCACCGCCGCCGGCGTAGGTGCCCAGCGCCGACGCGGCGATCGCCGCCGTCTCCTTGCGCGCCAGCGCAGGCTGGATTCGCTGATACGCCTTCGCCTGCATCCGCTTGTCGCCGTACCGGAGCAGCGCGGCCGCGGCGCGCGCGTCCGTTCCCGGATCCGCCTGGGGCCGCTCGAGCCAGGCCAACGCGAACGTGGCGACCGCGTTCGCCGAACCGGCGCGCGCGTCACGCGCGGCGCGCAGCATCGCCTCCTTGATCCGCCCCTGCACGAACAGCCGCGGCAGCGCCTCCGCGAGCGGCGCCTCGACCCGGCGCACGGAGCCATCGCTGCACAGGTGGTGATCGCGGGCGAACACCCAGCGGAAGTGAGCGACCCCG
>DATMZL010001637.1:0-2120 GCA_035607075.1 Polyangia bacterium | reverse complement strand
CGCCCGACAGCGTCGTCGCCGACTGCCCGAGCTGGATGTAGCCGAGCCCGACCTCGCGCAGCGTCTCGAGCTTCTGCCGCACCTTGGGGATGTTCTCGAGGAACTCGCACGCCTGCGTGACAGTCATGTCCAGGACGTCGGCGATGCTCGACTGGCGGTAGCGGACCTCCAGCGTCTCGCGGTTGTAGCGCCGCCCGCCGCACGCCTCGCACACGATGTAGACGTCGGGCAGGAAGTGCATCTCGATGCGCAGGATGCCGTCGCCCTGGCACGCCTCGCAGCGTCCGCCCTTGACGTTGAAGGAGTACCGCCCCGGCTTGTAGCCGCGCGCCTTCGACTCCGGCAGGTTCGCGTAGAGATCGCGGATGTGCGTGAACACGCCCGTGTACGTCGACGGGTTCGATCGCGGCGTGCGCCCGATCGGCGCCTGGTCGATGTCGATCACCTTGTCGATGTGCTGCAGACCTTCCATGCCGTCGTGCGGTTCGGCCGGCGTCTTGGCGTGGTTGAGGCGCTGGGCCAGCGCGCGCAGCAAGGTGTCGATCACCAGCGTCGACTTCCCCGAGCCCGACACGCCGGTCACGCACGTCAGCACGCCGATCGGGAAGCCGACGGTCACGTTCGCCAGGTTGTGCCCGCGCGCGTGCTTCAGCGTCATCATGCGGTTGCCGGATTGGCGCCGCTGGCGCGGCACCTCGATCATCTTGCGCCCCGACAGGTACGCGCCCGTCAGCGAGTGCGTGTTGCCGGCGATGTCGTCAGGCGCGCCCGCCGCGACGATGCGGCCGCCGCCCACGCCCGCGCGCGGCCCCATGTCGATCACGTAGTCGGCCGACCGGATGGTGTCCTCGTCGTGCTCGACGACAAGCACGCTGTTGCCGAGATCGCGCAGCCGCGTCAGCGCCGACAGCAGGCGGGCGTTGTCGCGCTGGTGCAGGCCGATCGACGGTTCGTCCAGGATGTAGAGCACGCCGACCAGCGAGCTGCCGATCTGCGTCGCCAGCCGGATGCGCTGCGATTCGCCGCCCGAGAGCGTCGAGGCGGTGCGGTCCAGCGACAGGTAGTCGACGCCGACGTTGTTGAGGAACGACAGGCGGTCACCCGATTCGCGCAGGATGCGCCCGGCGATCTCTTTTTGGCGCGGCGTCAGCTTCAGATCGTGGAGGAAGTCGTACGCCTCGCGGATCGTCAGCGCGGTTGTCTCGGTGATGCTCCTGCCGCCGACCTTGACGAAGCGCGCCTCCTTGCGCAGGCGCGTGCCGCCGCACTCCTCGCACTGCGTGTGCGACATGTACCGGTGAAATTCGTCGTAGATCGCCTCGAAGTCCTCGTCGGTGGTGCGGCCCTGCTCGCGCCGCCGCCGCTCGTACTCCTCGAACCGCCGCTCGAGGTTCGCGACCACGCCCTCGAATGACTTCTTGTAGGTGTGCGTGCGGCCGTTCTTCTCGAACGAAAACTCGACCTCGTCGGCTTTTTCACCCTGCTGTCCTTCGAGCAGGATCGTGCGCGCCTTCGCGGGCAGCTTGCCCCATGGCACGTACTGGTCGATCTCGAAGTGCGTGCAGACGGCGTCGAGGATCTGGTGGAAGAAGACGTTGTTGCGCCGCTCCCACGGCTCGATGGCGCCTTCCTTGATCGACACCTCTTCGTCCGGGACGATCAGGTCCGGGTCGAAGAACATCTTCGCGCCGATGCCGTCGCAGGCCGGGCAGGCGCCGGCCGGGTTGTTGAACGAGAACAGCCGCGGCGTGATGTCCGGGTAGCTGATGCCGCAGACGGTGCAGGCGAACTTCTCCGAGAATAGAAGGTCGTCGCCCTCCAGCGGCGAGATCTTGACGATGCCTTCGGTCAGCTTCGCCGCCAGCTCGATCGAATCGGTGAGGCGCTGGCGGATGCCGTCCTTCTTCACCAGGCGATCCACGAACACCTCGATCGTGTGCGGCTTGTCGGCGGCCAGCTTGGGCGGCTCGGCGAGCTCGGCCAGCTCGCCGTCGATGTTGGCGCGCACGAATCCGTCCTGGCGCAGCTTCGCCAGCACGTCCGCGAACGCGCCCGTCTTGCCGCGCACGACTGGCGCCAGCACCGAGAAGCGCGCGCCCTCCGGCAGCTCCAGCACCTGG
>DATMZL010001169.1:0-2643 GCA_035607075.1 Polyangia bacterium | reverse complement strand
TGTTCGGTGGCTTCTGCTCGGAGTTGATGCGGGTAACGGCCAACCCGCCGCCACAGCCGACGGCGCCCAGCGAGACGAGCAATAGAGCGATGCTCCAGAGAATGCGCAGCAATTGTGTCATGAGACCTCGGACTTTCGACCTTGGAGCTGCCACACTAGCAAAGCTTGCCGGTCGGCGGGGCTATCGGACTGAGGGCGCCACGGCCGGGCAGATTACCCGTGCAGATAAGACGCGACCAAATCGGTGCGGGGGCCGGGCCCGAAATCAGGCCACAACGTCGAACCGGTCGAGATTCATCACCTTCGTCCACGCGACCACGAAGTCTCGGACGAACTTCTCCTGTGCGTCCGAGCTCGCGTAGACCTCCGCCAGCGCGCGGAGTTGCGCATTCGAGCCGAAGACGAGATCGACCCGCGTCGCGGTCCACTTGACCTCGTAGGTCTTGCGATCGCGCCCTTCGAACACATCCTTCGCCGAGGGCGCTGGCTTCCACTCCGTGGTCATGTCGAGGAGGTTCACGAAGAAATCGTTGGTCAGCGCCTCCGGTTTGTTCGTGAAGACGCCGTGCTTCGACGCTCCGGCGTTGGCGCCGAGCACGCGCAGACCTCCTACGAGCACCGTCATCTCCGGCGCCGTCAGCGTTAGCAGCTGCGCTTTGTCGATCATGAGGGCCTCGCCCGGGACGTCGTACGTTGCTTTCTGGTAGTTGCGGAACGCGTCAGCCATCGGCTCCAGAACGGCGAAGGACGCGATGTCCGTCTGCTCCGGCGTCGCATCCGTACGACCCGGTCTGAACGGAACCTTCAACGCATGACCGGCGTTGCTCGCCGCTTCCTCGATTCCGGCCGCGCCGCCAAGCACGATCAGATCGGCGAGCGAGACTTTCTTGCCGCCGGTCGCCGCGTCATTGAACGCTCGTTGCACGCCCTCGAGCGTCGCCAGCACCTTCGCCAGCTGCACAGGCTGATTGACCGCCCAGTCCTTCTGCGGCGCCAGCCGAATGCGCGCGCCGTTCGCGCCGCCGCGTTTGTCGGAGCCGCGGAAGCTAGATGCCGACGCCCACGCGGTCGACACGAGCTGCCCGACGGACAACCCCGAGCCGAGGAGCTTGCTCTTCAGCGCCGCGACGTCCTGCTCGTCGATGAGCGGGTGGTCCACCTTGGGTAGCGGGTCTTGCCAGATCAGCTCTTCGGCGGGCACCTCCGGACCGAGGTAACGCGCGCGGGGACCCATGTCGCGGTGCGTGAGCTTGAACCAAGCCCGCGCAAAAGCGTCGGCGAACTCGTGCGGATGTTCCATGAAGCGTCGCGAGATCAGCGCGTATGCCGGATCGAACCGCAGCGCGAGATCCGTCGTCAGCATGGCAGGCGCGATGCGCTGCGACGGGTCGTGCGCATGCGGGACCGTGCCCGCGCCCGCGCCGCCTTTCGGCTTCCATTGCTGCGCTCCCGCCGGACTCTTGATCAGCTCCCACTCGTAGCCGAAGAGATGCTTGAAGAAGTCGGCGCTCCACTTCGTCGGCGTGGTGGTCCACGTGACCTCGAGGCCGCTCGTGATGGCGTCCGCCCCTTTGCCGGTGCGGAAGCTGCTCGCCCAGCCGAAGCCCTGCGCGTCCACGTCCGCGGCTTGAGGCTCGGCACCGACATGCGACGTGGGTCCAGCACCGTGCGCCTTGCCGAAGCTGTGCCCGCCGGCAATCAACGCGACGGTCTCTTCGTCGTTCATGGCCATGCGTGCGAAGGTCTCGCGGATGTCCCTGGCCGCCGCGAGCGGATCGGGATCGCCGTTCGGGCCCTCTGGGTTAACGTAAATCAGGCCCATCTGGACCGCCGCGAGCGGGTTCTCTAGCTCGCGCTCCCCCGAGTAGCGCTTGTCGCCGCCGAGCCACGTCTTCTCCGTACCCCAGTAGACGTCTTGATCCGGCTCCCACACGTCCTCGCGGCCTCCGCCGAAGCCAAAGGTCTGAAAGCCCATCGTCTCGAGTGCGACGTTGCCGGTGAGGATAAACAGGTCGGCCCAGGAGATCTTGCGTCCATATTTGCGCTTGATCGGCCAGAGCAGGCGACGCGCCTTGTCCAAGCTGACGTTGTCCGGCCAGCTGTCGAGGGGCGCGAAGCGCTGCTGGCCGCGACCGCCACCACCGCGGCCGTCGCCGATGCGATACGTGCCGGCGCTGTGCCACGCCATGCGGATGAACAACGGGCCGTAGTGGCCGTAGTCTGCTGGCCAAAAGTCCTCGCTCGCGGTCATCAGCTGCGCGAGATCCGCCTTGAGCGCCGCAAAGTCGAGACTCCTGAACTCCTTGGCGTAGTCGAAGTCCTCGCCCATCGGATTGGATTTGGAGGAGTGTTGGTGAAGCAGCTCCAGCCGCAGCTGCTTCGGCCACCAGTCGCGGTTCGACGTGCCGCCGAGGGAGTGATTGAAGGGGCATTTCTTTTCGGTTGTCATGACTCCGTGAGAGTGGGGCCGGGGCGACGATTGGTCCAAGACGATGTTTCGACTACACTGATAGACCATGACTATCAGCGTGCAGGACGTCTCGCCCCGCCAGCTCCAGTACATCGTTGCGGTCGCCGCGACGCTCGGCTTCCACAAGGCCGCGGAGCGCTGCCACGTTTCGCAACCGACGCTCAGCGCGCAGG
>DATMZL010000113.1:0-3066 GCA_035607075.1 Polyangia bacterium | reverse complement strand
CGCCGGCAAGACGACGCTGCTGGGATTCCTGTCGACGCTTGTGTCGCCGTCGAGCGGCGCCGTGCGCTGGCGTGGCGCGCGCCTGGAACGCGGCTCGCGCCTGCGGTCGCGCATCGGCTACGTCGGCCACGATCCGGGGCTGTACGGCGACCTCACCGCGCGCGAGAACCTGCGGTTCTTCTGCGCGCTGCACGGCGCCGACGCATCGATCGACCGCGTGGAGCGCCTGCTCACGCGGGTCGGGCTCGCCGACGCGGCGGCCGACGCCAGCGCGCGCACGTTCTCGCGCGGGATGCAGCAGCGACTGGCGCTCGCGCGCGCGCTGGCGCACGACCCAGCGCTGCTGCTGTTCGACGAGCCGTCGGCGGCGCTCGATCCCGCCGGTGCAGCCTGGCTGCAGGCGGAGCTCGCCGCGGAACGCGCCGCGGGCCGAACGGTCTTGCTGGTGACGCACGATCTCGAGGCGGCCGCCGCAATCGCCGACCAGGTCGTGATCCTGCGGCGCGGACGCGTCGTGCGCGACGAAACGCGCGCGGGTGGTTTCGCGCCGGACGTGTTGCGCGGGATGTACCGTGAGGCGACCGGTGGCTGATCGCGTCGGGACGCAGGCGGCTTTGCCGCCGGAGTCCCATCGTGGGGGGGGTGGGACCCTTCGAGGATCCCACAGTGAACCGGGATTCGTACGCCAGGCGCTGCGCGTCGCGGCCAAGGATCTGCGTATCGAATGGCGGAGCCGCGAGGTGTTCGCGACGATGACGTTCCTCGCGGTCGTCGTGGTGCTGATCTTCAGCTTCGCGTTCGTCGTCGAGGGCGCGCGGCCGCCCGCGCCCGTCGTCGCGGGCATCCTCTGGGTCGCGGTCGTCCTGTCGGGAACCGTCGCGCTGTCGCGCGCGTTCGATCGCGAGCGCGAGGGCGAAGCGATCCGCTCGCTGCTGCTCTCGCCCGCGCCCCGCAGCGCCATCTACGTCGGCAAGCTGGTCGCCACCGCCGCCCTGATGCTCGTGACGGAGACGGTGCTGACGGGGCTGTGCGTGATCCTGTTCGGATCGCGCGTCGACGTGCTCCTCGCGCGCGTCGGGCTCTTGCTCGTGCTCGGCACCGTCGGCTTCGCCGCCGCCGGCTGCGTCTTCTCGGCGGCGCTGCTGCGCGCGCGCGGGCGCGACGCCCTGCTCGCCACCCTCCTCTACCCGCTCATCGTGCCCATCGTGATCGCCGGCGCGCGCGGGACCGCGCAACTGCTGGACTTGAAACCGGATCTCGAGGGAGCGGCGTTCTGGACGCAGTTCCTGTTCGCGCTCGACATCCTGTTCGTCACCGCCGGCGTGTGGGCGTTTGACCCAGTTGTAGGTGGAGATTGATCGATTCTCCGACGGAGATCGTGGTCGCCCGTCATTGACGAGCTCGAGCGCGAAAACTAGACTCATCCACGCTTCGCCTTCTGTCCCTCCCAGGAGGTTCTTATGCTGCGCCCCTGTCTTGTCGCTTTGACCGCGATCCTGATGGCGTCGGGATGTGCCGGTCAGGGCGCGCCGCTCTCGGGGAGCGGAGGAAACCCCGGAACGGCTGGCAACACGGGTCCCGGTTCGGCCGGGAACAATCCTGGTCCAGGCTCAGCCGGAAACACAGGCAACGCGGGCTCGGGAAACGGTCCTGGCGCCGCGGGTGACACCGGCACCGGCGCCGGCGGCACCGACGCGACGGGAATGGCCGGCACCGGCGGCGGCCCGACGGTCATGCCGCCCAAGCAGGCGCTCGCCGATCCGCTACCCTGCACGAGCAACGCGCCTGGCCCGCGCAAGCTGTGGCGCCTCACCGGACCGCAGTTCGCCGCCAGCATCCGCGCCATCTTCAACGACACCGCGAACGCCGCGCCGATCGCGACGGTGTTCAACGATCCGACGAACCTCGGCTTTGCGATCGACGCGAACGCGCTGCTGGTCCAAGAGCTGAACGCGTCGCAGCTGCAGGACAACGCCGAGGCGATCGCGGCCTGGGCAGCGTCGGCCAACAAGCTGCAGATGTTCGGCAACTGCTCGACGCTGGACTCGACCTGCGGGACGAAGTTCATCCAGGCGTTCGGGCGCCGCGCCTTCCGCACCACGCTGGCCGCGTCGGATTCGCGCATCGCCGCCTACCTCAAGGTCTTCATGGCGGGCAGCTCGTACGCCGACGGCGCGCAGGCGGTGATCTCCGCGATGCTGCAGTCGCCGTTCTTCCTCTACCGCAGCGAGCTCGGAACGGGATCGGGCACGTTCACGCTCACGGCGTTCGAGGTGGCGACCGAGCTTTCGTACTTGCTGACCGGAAGCACGCCCGACGACACGCTGCTGGCCGCGGCGGACAACGTCGTCTCCGGCAGCCTGACCCTGACGTCGATGATCGATCAGCAGGCGACGCGCTTGCTCGCGACGTCGGCGCCCAGCAACGCGACCGCGGTGATGGGCTTCATGAGCGGGTGGCTGGGCCTCGATCGCCTGTACACGACCGCGCACGACGACACGATCTTCGCGATGACGAAATTGCTGCGCGACGCGATGAACACCGAGTCGCAGAGCCTGATCGTGGAGGCGTTCAACGGCGGCGGCAGCTTCTCCAGCGTACTCACCGCCGACCACACGTTCCTGAACAGCGACCTCGCGACGTTCTACGGGCTGCCGACGACGGGCCTCACGAGCACGGCGTTCAAGAGCGTGTCGCTCGCGGGCTCGACGGTGCGCGAGCCGGGCCTGCTCGCGACCGGCACGATACTGAACGGCTACGCCCGACCCGACACGTCGTCGCCCACGCAGCGCGGCCACATGGTCCGCTCGCGCATGCTGTGCCAGGACGTGAGCCCGCCGCCGCCGAACCTGGACACGACCTTCCACCCGTCGACGATGCCGGAGACGACGCGCGATCACTTCGTGAACACGCACTCCACGGGCGCTTGCTACTCCTGCCACCAGTACATGGACTGGATCGGCTTCGCGTTCGAGTCCTACGACGGCTGGGGGCGCCACCGCACGACGGAAAACAACCTGGCCATCAACAACAGCGGGACCGTGTACAGCGATCCGAAGGGGAACA
>DATMZL010000126.1:0-3021 GCA_035607075.1 Polyangia bacterium | reverse complement strand
CTCGGAGCGGGTCATCCCTTCCGAGGAACGCAGCAACGAGTCGACCGACGAAGCGACGACCTGGGCGATCAGCTCGCGGCCAACCTCGTCGAGACCGTCGCGCAGCTCGAGCCGCCTGAGCAAGTAACGCCGCGCTCGGGGACTGCGGAAGTAGAGCGCCGCTTCGTTCGGCCCGCGCAGCTCGACGAAGATCCGGACTGCGCGATCGTTCTTGCCGGCGAGCAGCTCGCCCGTGTCCAGCTTCTCCTGACGCTCGAACCGCACGTCGACGTCCTGGCGCTGCAGCAACTCGCTCAAAACGGCGGCGAGGTCGGGTCGATCGCGCGTGTCACCGAGAAGCACGACGACGGCGTTGCGACTTTCCGCCCGCGCGACGCCGCTCGCACCCACGAGCGCCGCCGCGGCAGCGAATGCGAGAGCGATACGCGACTTCATGGCGTCGGCGTCGGCAGCGTCGAATCGACGGGACCGAGCTCGGCCAACCGGCTGCGCGCCTGAGACTCGTAGACGCCGCCCGGAAATTCGTCGACGAGCCGCTGCCAGACGCGCCGCTCGTCATCGGACCGCCCGAGCCGCCGCAAGCATTCCGCCCGCCCGACAAGCGCTTCTTGAACCAGCGGTCCACCGGCGGCCAGATAGCGCGCGAACTCCGCCTCCGCAGCGCGCACTTCACCCGCGCCGAGGAGCAGCTTGCCCAGCGAGACGCGCGCGAGGCCCGCTTCGGCCGAACCCGGAAAGCGCTCCGCGACGTCGCGATAAAGAGCGCGCGCCACGCCGACGTCGCCGGCGCGACGCGCGTCGTTGGCGCGGCCGAACAGCTCAGCCGCCGCCTCGACGGCCGGCGGTTGCGTGGGCGCGAGCGCCGGGGCTGCGGCAGCCGGCGGCGCTGAATCGGAGCCGCGACGGCTCGGCGATGTGGGCGCCGGCGCGGGCGCGCCCGTGCGATCGGCCGCGGGGGCGAGCGCGAGCCGCGCACCGCGCGCCGGCGCGACCGGCGGAGCAAGCGCGAGCGTCGCGTCGCGAGCGGGCGCCGGCTCGAGATCCGGCGCGGCGACCGGTACCGCTGTTTCCGGCGGCGGCAACGCCACTGCGGGCGGCGCCGTGGCGTGCGGCCCGGCGTGACGCGAGCGCAAGGCGCGCGCGGCCGGCGTCGGTTCATCACCGGGCGGCGGGGCCGCCGACCGGACCGCGGATCGAACCGCCCACCAGGCCGCAGCGCCCGACGCAAAGAGCACCACCGCGAGCCCGAGCACCGCGGCGACCCGGCGATCGGCGCGCCGCCGCGCCGCCGGCGGCCGCCCCACCAGCACCCGATCCACGGCGCGCGCGATCAGCGCTTCGTCGCCTGCGCGAACGTCGCTGACGAGATCGAAGTCGCGCCGGACCTGATGCGCGATCGACAGCGTCGCATCGATCTCGGGCAAGTCGCGGTCGTCGCCCTTCACGGCGCCTCCCTGATCGCTTCGAGCAGCGCGCTGTCGCTCTCGACGCGCTCGCGCAGCGAGGCCAGCGCGCCACGCAACCGGCTGCGCACCGTGTTCAAGGGCGTGCGCGTCGCCGCGGCGGTCTCGGCCACCGAGTAGCCCAGCATGATATGCAGCGCCAGCGCCTCGGCCTGCGGTCGCGGAAGCTCGCCCAGCAGCTCGCGCAAGATCTCGCGCCGGCGCGCCGACGCGAGCAACTCCGCGGGTGACATCTCTTCTCGCGCCAGCTCGGCCAGCTCATCCGCGGCCACGACAGGCGTGTGGCGCTGGCGATAGCCGGCGCGGCGGCGGGCGTTCATCGCGATCTGGACGGCGATGCGGCACGCGAAGTGGATCGTCCGGCACTCGCCGCGAAAGCCGGCGAGCGCCGCGTAAAGCCCGACCATCGCCTCCTGCACGACGTCCTCGACGTCGGGGCTTCCGGCGCCCAGCACGCCGCGCACCACGCGCAGGATCGGCGGGCCGAGCGTGATCATCAGCGTCCGCTGCGCCTGGGCGTTGCCGCCCGCCGCCTCGGTCGCCAGCGCGCGCAGGGGATCGGCCCCCTCGCCCGCGGGCTCCACCCCCGACGGGGCCGGCTCCGAACGTCGTACCAGCCGGATCACTGGATCGCTTGTACCGCGGGCCGCGAAAACGGACCACAGGCACGGATCATTGGTTTGCTCACTGCAGCAAGCCGCAGTTGGGCGCCCGGTAATAGCGGCCGATATGGTAGAGACCGTCGCCGGTGACGTACCGAACCGAGGTTCGTCCTCCCTCGGTGCCTCCAACAGCGACGACGTTCGCCTCCCCGTGCGGGATCGCGTACTCCGCGAACGTCACGCCCCAGCACTGAAGGGTGGCGGCGGTCGTCAAGCCACAGAAGACGCCGTACCCCTCGATTTCGCCCCCGTGGAGATCGACGATGCCGCCGAGCGCCGCCCCGCCCTCGTCGACGACGCTTGTCGGTGCTTGCACGTCGTCGCCATATTTCTTGGTCCCGGTTCCGGTCGAACCCCCGGAGTTGTTTCCCCAGCACCGGACGCCACCCGCGCTCTCGAGCGCGCACGCTGTCATCCCGTACATCACGACCTTGGTCGGGTTGACGAGCCCCTTGAGCTTGGTCGGGTAGCGAATCGTCACGGCGTTACCCTGTCCCAGCACATAGTGGAAATCCTGGCCCCAGCACCACACCTCGTTCGACGAAGCCGCTTTGACGACCGCGCAAGCGTTGGCGCCCGCAACGGCCACCTGGACGACACCGGCAAAGGGCGTGGTGCCATCGACGGTGATGGGAAGGGCGTAGGACGAATCGAACGGGAGGTACGTGGAGCCGCCATTGACGAGCCACGCGATCGTGCCCCAGCAATAGACCCTTCCATCCTTGGTCACCGCGCACACACTCGAGGTGCCCCAGGCCTGATCCTCTCCGTCGGCGATCGCCGCGACGTTCGTGAGCGGCTGATTGGCGGCTGTCAGCACCTGCGTCGCGCGGAAGACGGGTCCCGACACGTTGAAGGCGTCGATGCTGCCGTTTCCGAGCTGTCCGTCGTTGTTG
>DATMZL010001587.1:0-2278 GCA_035607075.1 Polyangia bacterium | reverse complement strand
TCTCGCGCCGGCCCGGCCCGCGGATCGGCTTACACTCCCCGACCGAGAACGGCGGGAAGTTGTAGTCGAGCATGAAGTTCTTCGCGTACTCCTCCTGCAACCCCTCCACGCGCTGCGCGTCGCCGACGGTGCCCAGCGTGGTCGTCACCAGCGCCTGCGTCTCGCCGCGCGTGAACAGCGACGATCCGTGCGTCCGCGGCAGCACGCCGACCTCGCACGTGATCTGCCGGATGTCCGTCGTCGCGCGGCCGTCGATGCGGCGGCCCGTGTTCAGCACCAGCTCGCGCAGGTGCTTCTTCTTGGCCGACTCGAACGCCTCCGACACCTCGGGCGCGCGCTCGGCGAACTCCGTCGCGAGGGCTTCCTTCGTCTCGCTGCCAGCCGCATCCAGCGCCGCGTAGCGCTGCTGCTTGTCGCGAATCGCCATCGCCGCTTCGATCTTCTGATTGGCGAGCGCGGCGACCTTGCTGACGATGACCGGATCCTTCGCCGGCGGCACGAACTCGCGCTTGGTCTTGCCGACCGCCGCCTTCAGCTTCTCCTGCAGGTCGATCAGCGGCTGAACCTCTTTGTGCGCGAACATCAGCGCGTCGACGATGACCTCCTCGCCGACCTCGCCCGCGCTTCCTTCGACCATGACGATGGCGTCACGGCTGCACGCCACGACCAGGTCCAGGTCAGAGTTGCCGCGCTCCGCGAACGTCGGGTTGACGACCAGCTTGCCCTCGACACGACCGACGCGGACGCCGGCGTACGGGCCCGCCCAGGGGATATCGGAGAGGTGCAGCGCCGTCGAGGCGCCGGTCATCGCCAGCACGTCGGACGCGTTCTCGCGGTCGGTCGAGACGACCATCGCGATCACCTGCGTGTCGAACCGCCAGCCCTTGGGAAACAGAGGACGCGACGGACGATCGATGAGCCGCGAGGTCAGCACTTCGACCTCGGTCATCCGCCCCTCGCGCTTGAAATAGCCGCCCGGGATACGCCCGGCCGCCGACGTCTTCTCGAGATAGTCGACGGTCAGCGGCATGAAATCGACGCCGGGACGAATGGACGACGAAGCGACCGCCGTCACCAGAACCATCGTGTCGCCGTAGCGGACGACGACCGAGCCGTCGGCCTGCTTGGCCATGCGGCCGGTCTCGATGCTGAGCTCCTTGCCGCCGAAATTCACTCCTTCACGAACAAACATGCTTTTCTCCTGATCTGGGGCGCCTTGCAGTGGAACCGGGTCGCGTCCGCCGATGTGCAATGTGCATTGAATACGACGACGTACGGTCGCGGCGCGTGCGCCTGCCGTACCGCCGTCGGATTCGCGCTCGAGGCGTCTACTTTACTTACGGATACCGAGCGATTGGATCACGGCGCGATAGCGGTCGACGTTCTTGGCCTTGAGGTAGTCCAAGAGGCGACGGCGCTGGCCGACCAACATGAGCAGGCCGCGACGCGAATGGTGATCCTTCGCGTGCACCTTGAAGTGCTCGGTGAGATACGAAATCCGTTCCGAAAGCAGAGCGATCTGAACTTCGGGAGACCCGGTGTCACCGGGTTTCCGAGCGAATTTCTGCACGACTGCCGACTTACGTTCCGCTGCGAGGGCCATTGTTCTTTCTTTTTCTTTTTCGAGTGGTCGGGAATGTCCCAGAAAAAGTGCGGACAGTCAATGAGTTAGGCGAGGAAAACGCGCAGGAGGTCTAGTTTTTTGTCTGCTCGAGGCTGAGCGACGGCTACCAGCTTTCCCTGGCCGTCGAGCAGGCAAATCCGCCGATCCGAAGCGTCTTCGCTGGGTTCCATCGGGATCCTCCGGCCGAGGCGAACGTCCCGAGCGACGGTTTCGCTCACGACGCGTTGCTCGAGGTGCCGGAGGGCGGCGGCAGGCTGGACCAGCGGCAGCGCCGTCCGGTCGCTGTCGGGTGCGGCGAGGACCGCGAGCACGTCGTCCAGCGGCCGCGCTTCCGCCAGCGAGAACGGCCCCGAACGCGTCCGCCGCAGCGCTGTCACGTGCGCCCCGACGCCCAGCGCGCGACCGAGATCGCGCGCCAGCGCGCGCACGTACGTCCCCTTCGAGCACCGCATCGTGAAGGCGGCCCCTGTGGCGCCCGCGAACGACGTCAGCTCCAGCTCTTGAATCACGACCGCGCGCGGCGGCGGCGGCTCGACCGTCTCGCCGGCTCGGGCGTAATCGTAGAGCGGCCGCCCGGCGCGCTTCAGCGCCGAGTAGATGGGCGGGACCTGCGTGATCGCGCCGCGGAACGGCGCCAGCGCCGCGCGCACGGCC
>DATMZL010000144.1:0-4864 GCA_035607075.1 Polyangia bacterium | reverse complement strand
GCACCCGCATCATGCGCTCGGCCGTCGACACCGCGTCGTCGGGCCCGCAGGACTGGAGGGTGCGCGACATCGCGTCCGAGACCGGGATCGCGCTGGGGGCCCGATCGCGCATCAGCGCAGCCATGCAGATGTCGCGATCGGTGAGCATCGCGATCGCGCGTCCTTCGCCGTCGAGAACGGGGACTGCACCGCAGTCACCGTCCCACATGAGGCGCGCCGCGACCGCGGTCGAGTCGGTCGCGCGGACGCTTGCCACCTGCTTGGTCATCAGGTCTCGAATCTTCATGAACACCTCCGTTCTCAAACTAAGGCGCGAGGGGATTGCCTGGGCCCGATCGGGTGCCACGATCGAAAGAGGAGGGCGGTCATGAGCGGGAAGGGGTGCATGAGGTTGTTGGCCGCGGTTGGCGGGTTCGGGTTGCTGGCGGTCGCTGCTCGGCCGGCGCTGGCGGAAGCACAGCCGGACGAGGGCGGAGGTGTGACGATCGTGAGAGCGCCAGGTGCCGCGCAGCGTGCCGCGGTCGATGCGGCCATCACGAACGACATCAAGGCGAAGCTCGAGAACGAGGTCATGCTGCGCCATGCCGACGTGATCATCTCGACCTACAACGGCGTGGTGACGCTGGTGGGGACGGTCGATACGCCGTTTGCGCGCGACAGGGCGATCGACGTGGCGACGAACGCCACCGGCGTCGACCACGTGGACAACTTCATCCGGTTGAACATCGCGTCGCCGAACGCGCCGACGCGGAACTAGTCGCGCGCGTACTTCTAACCGCGGACTTCGCGGTCGAGGAGCGCGCGCTTGCGCGCGATGCCCCAGCGATAGCCCGTGAGCGCGCCGTCGCTGGCGACGACGCGGTGGCACGGGATCGCGACGGCGATCGGGTTGCTCGCAATCGCGCGCGCCACCGCGCGCACCGCCCGGGGGGCGCCGATCTTGCGGGCGATCGCCGCATAGCTAGTCGTCGTTCCGCCCGGGATCGCGCGCAGCGCCTGCCACACGCGCTGCTGGAACGCGGTGCCGCGTACGTCCAGCGGCAGATCGAGACCGACGGCGGGCGCCTCGACGACGCCGACCACGCGCGCGACGAGCGTCTCGAAGCCCGCGTCGCCGCCGATCAGCTTCGCGCGCGAGAAGCGCTTCTGGAAGTCGCGCAGCAGCTCGTCGGGATCGTCGCCCAGCAGGATCGCGCACACGCCGCGGGCTGTCGCGCCGACGAGGATCGCGCCCAGCGAGCACTGGCCGACGGCGAATCGGATGGTGGTGTCGGCGCCGCGCGCGCGGTACGCGCTGGGTGTCATGCCCAGCATCGCGTCGGCGTGCTCATAGAAACGGCCGCTCGAGTTGAAGCCCGCCTCGTAGATCGCGTCGGTGACGGACCGGCTGGCGGCGAGGCGGTCGCGCACGCGACGCGAACGGTGCGCCGCCGCGTACTCGGCCGGCGTCACGCCCGTCGTCTGCTTGAACACGCGGTGGAAGTGCCAGGCGCTGAGCCCGGCCGTTCGCGCCAGCTCGGCCAGCGGCGGCATCTCGTCCGTCGATTCGATCAACCGGCAGACCGCGGCGACCGTGTCGGAGCGTTTCTCGGCGTGCGTGTTCATGCGGACCATCGTGGCTCACCCGGCCCGGGGCTGCACTCCGGGTCTTGCTGTCACCTTCCAGCTTCGCACGCCGGCCCCTAGCGTCACCAGATTCAACCTGGAGGTGCCGCCTGATTCGCAAGCTGCCGTCGGGCAAGTATCGACTCTATTCGCGCCGCCCGAACGCGAAGACGGGCAAGCGTCGCAACCTGGGAACGTTCGCGACGCGCGCCGCAGCCCAGAAGCACGAGCGCGCCGTCCAGTTCTTCAAGCGCGCCTGAGCGCGCGGACGCCATTCACGGGACGGCCATCTCGAACGCGATCGCGTAGTTGGCCTGTACGGCGCGCGACAGCGAGCCGACGAACGCGTCGGTGTCGTGCAGCTGGCCCCAGCGCACGGTACCGTTCGGGCGGATGGTTCCGTCGGCGGTCCAGGCGTAGGCGACGAACACGCCCGAGGCGGGCAGATCCGTCGCGCAGGTGATCTGCACGCTGTCGGCGGCGATCGCGACGCTGCTGATCGCGATGCGCGTCGTCCCGGCGCGCACCTCGAAACCGCGTCCCGGCGCCCACTCCGTGAACGCCGTCTGGTGCGGCATCGGCAGCGCCGCGTCCCACGCCATCGGCGCCGCCGGGACGTGAAAGTGCACGGTGATCACGCGGCCGCTGCGCTCGACCGTCGTCGGCTGCAGCGGCTGCCAGTCCTTGCCGAGGACGACGCGCTGGTACATCACCTCGGCGTATTTCTCGCCCAGGCGTTCGTAGTCCGGATTGGTGAGGTGAATGTTGTCGTTGACGTACGCGTACTGGTACTTCGGCCCGGTGCAGACGATCTCGCCGGGGTGGTCGACGCCGATCCGCCACTGCGCCGCCGTGCTCGCCGCGGTGCTGCCCGCGTTCGTCGGCTCCGAATGCTGCTGCGATACAAGCATCGGGATGGGCCAGGTCTGTCCGGTCAGCGTCGGCAAATCCTGGTTGTAGCTCTGCCACAGCTTCACCATGTCGGCCTCGAACGTCGCACTCCCCGCGTCGGATTCGCCGTGCGTCAGCACGATCGCGCCGACGCCGTAGCTCTTGCTCTGCGCCTTCGCGAGGCGCGCGATCGCGGCGACCTCGAACAGCGTCGCGGCGTAGGCGCGCCCGGTCGTTCCGGTGTCGGTCGCGCCCTTTTGTAAAACGACGATTCCCTGGCCCGCCTCGCCGACCTCGGTGTGAACGCCGATGTAGTCGCGGTTCTGGCCCGCCATCACCGACGTCGACAGCTGGTCGGCCATCGCCGTGTGATACGACTCGCCGTAGATGTTGCGCGGGTAGGGGCTGGGGTACGTCGTGGTGATCGGCCGCAGCGTCTCGACGAGCGGCACCACGGACAACATGCCATTCGTCGGATCGAACGGCGGAAAGGTCGCGGTCCCGAGCGACAGCTTCAGGTTGCGGAAACGCTGCGTGGTCGCGCCGATCGGCATCGCGGGCGCGTTGCCGTGTCCGCCGACGGACAGGCTCTGGCCGGTGCCGACGACGCCGGTCCAGTCCCACATCGGCGCGGTGACGACTGTTCCCGCCGCGCCGCCCGTACCGGTGCCGCCGGTGCCCGACGTACCGCCGCCGCCTGCGCCGGTGCTGCCGCCACGCCCCGCGCTTCCCGCGCCGCCACCGGTGCCCCCGCTGGTTCCGCCGCTCGCGCTCGTTCCCGCCGCGCCGCTGCTTCCGCTGGCACCCGCGCCGCCGCGTCCCGCGAGCGCGCCACCAGAACCGCCGGTGCCGCCGGCGTTGCCCGCGCCGCCTGTCGTACCGCTGCCACCACCCGAACCGCCGCCAGTACCGGCAACACCGCCGCCAGTACCGGCAACACCGCCACCCGTCGTGCCGCTCGCACCGTTTCCGCCGCGGCCCCCGCTCGCGCTGGTCCCGGCGCTGCCCGCGCTGCCGCCGCCGGCGCCGCCCTTGCCGGCGGTCGAGCCACTCCCACCGCAACCGAGCGCGAGGACGATCGCCAGCGCGGCCGCTGCCGCTCGCCATCCGCGCATCGATCGAATCAGGAACCCTCGAAGGGTTCCCGAACCCTCCCGCGACGGGACGCGGCGAGCCGAGCTCGCCGGCTCCCCACGCGATCCGAGGAACGCGCTAGGGGGACAACGTGAGCGATCCGGCATCGAGCGCCACTTCATAATAGCCGTGATCGTCCCAGGCCAGCGTCTTGCCGTCCGGTTGCGTCAGCGTTCCCCCGTCGACCTTGACGCGCAGGACCTTCCCGGGCGGGAAGTGCGCGGGCAGCGTCCACTTCCATGTCAGCGAATTCCCTGAGCTCTGGGGTGTGATCGCCGTGAACATCTTCTGCGCGCGCCAGTACGCGCCGACGCTGACGACGCTGTCGATCCAGACGTCGCCGAACGATCGGGCATGGTTCACGGCGGCCGCAAACTCGCCGAAGGCGACGGGCTGGTACGCGCCGTCGCTGCCGCCCGTGAAGCCGTGGACGAGCACGGTGGTCCAGCGGCCCGCGTTGCGAACGGTGTCCACCGCGGCGTTGAACGTGGCGGCCGACGCGCCCGGCGGCGGCACGTAGCAGAAGATGTTGAACGGATTCGTCTCGTCGTTCGGCGCGATGAGCCCATTCGCGACGCCGCGGTTGATGAGGTAACGCGAGGTCGCCAGCGGCGCGTAGCTGCCGTCGCCGTACGGCGACGCCATCGTGTACACCGTGACGCCGAACTTCTGCCGCAGATCCGCGTCGGCCGCGTCGATGTCGGCCGCCGTTCCCGTGTGGCGATGGCTGCGGCTGTGGCTGCCGAGCTCATGGCCGTCCTTCACCGCCTGCGTCCAGACCGCGTTGTCGATCTCCGGTGACTTGCCCGTGATGAGATAGAAGGTCATCGGCACGCCCAACGCCTGCAGCTCGGCGTAGTGCTGGATCTGCGACGAGTTCGTGTCGTCGAACGTGTAGCTGACCGCGGCCCGAAAGCCCGCCCAGTCGAGGACGGTGACGCCGCCCGGCGTTCCGCTGGGTCGCGCGACGCCACCGCCCGGCGGGACGGGCAGGCCCGACGGTCCGCGGACGATCGCAGGCAGCCCGGCGGATCCGGTGGCGGCCGCGGCGGCGGGCGCGTTGCCGCCGCTTGTCGCAGGTGCGGGCCCACCGTGAACGATGCAGCCGCGCGCCGCGCAGGCGACAAGAAACAGCGACGGGCGCATGACAGATCGCGTTCTCATTTTCAGCCGCGGTTGTGAAGGTACTCGCGCGGCGTCATGTGGCGGAGGGCGCGGAAGACGCGGTGAAACT
>DATMZL010000562.1:0-2049 GCA_035607075.1 Polyangia bacterium | reverse complement strand
CGCCGAGGAGCTGGCCACCGAGAAGATGCGCTTCACGCTGCAATTGAAGGAGAAGCAGGTCAAGGAGAAGTCGCTCGAGGCTGACGCCGCCAAGATCCAGCGCGAGAAGGCGGCCGAGGCTGCCGCGTCGGAGGAGATCATCGCCGCGAAGGCGCGCGAGGAGGCGATGAAGCACGTCCTCCCGCTGAAGGAGAAGGAGATCGAGCAGCGGCGTCTGGAGGCGGAGGCGCGCAAGGTGCAGAAGATGAAGGACGCCGAGGGTGACGCCGAGGCGCGCAAGATCGAATCGACCGCCGAGGCGGACTCGCGCCGGAAGCTGTCGGACGCCGACGCCTATCGCATCGAGGTCACGGGCAAGGCGCAGAGCGCGCAGCTGGCCCGCGATTCGGCGCTGATCGCGAAGAACCCGCTGCTCATCCAGAAGACGCTGGCGGACAAGCTGAGCGACAAGATCCAGGTGATCGTCGCGCCGCCGGCCGCGGGTGGCTTCTTTGCGGGCGGTCTGATCGGCACGCAGGCGCGCGGCGAGGTGACGGCGGCCGTCGACACCAAGTCCACGGCGGCGGCCAATGACAACGCCGGGGAATAACGTGAACGCGGCAGCCATCGTTCTCGTCGCGCTTGTCGCGGATGATCCCGCGACCCTCCGCAACGCACCTCGCGACGACGCGCCCCCGCAGGCGACGTTGTGGCGCGGAGACTGGCTAGAAGTTCGGGGCGAGACGGCGGGTTTCCTCCGCGTCTACGATCACCGCCACGAGCGGCCGGGCTACATCCGCCCGACCATCGTGCGGGTCTACCGGCTTGACGCGGCGAGCACGCCCGAGCTGGCGGCGGTGGTCCGGTTCCTCCGTGATTCGAACGGCAACGAATCGCTGGGGATCGGCTACGCGGCGCTCGCGCTGCGGGCCGCGCCCGCCGGCAGCGACACCAGCGAGATCCTCGCGGCGATCGGGACGATGGCGGATCGGCTGGCGCGGCGGGCGTCGGCGACGCGCGCAGACACGCGCAACACGACCCTGACGGCGCACATCGATGTCGCGGAGAGCTACGGCGTGAAGTTCAAGTCGGTGGAGGTCGCCGCGACCGGCAACAGCATCGGCAGCAACGGACCGAACGCTCAGCGCACACGGCTTTGCTACGACGGTGAGGCCTGGGAGGGCGTGCTGGCCGCGCGCCAGGCGGTGCCGATCGAGCGGGCGCGCGCCGCGCTGTTTCTGGCCGCGCGATCTTGTCAGGACCGGACGACTCTGGCGCTGGAGCCCGCGGAAGCGCGCGCCTGGAACGACCGCCGCGTTCAGGCGCTGCAGTCGATCGAGTATCCCGTCGAGAACGCGCTGCCGCCGGCCTTGCTCGGCCGTGTGCGCCTTCGGCGCGCCGAGGCGTTCGCCTGGCGGGCCTTCGACGAGGCGCGACGTGGGAACTTCGATCCAGCGGCGCGCGCGGAGGCGGCGGCGGTTCGCGAGCTGGCGCTGACCGATCGTGGCGTGCTGGCGCCCGAGGACGTCGAGCTCTACGAGGACGTCGCCGTCCGCGTCGCGGCTTCGCGGTGGGCGACCGAGCCGGAGCAAAAGCCAGCCGCCAAACGCACCGTCGATGTGGTGTTCGCGCCGCGCGACGAAGGCGAGACCTGCGTGCGGGTCGTCCAGGCGGGTGGCGGCAAGGCGCGGACGGTCGGCGAACGTTGCACGTACGGGCTCGTTTGGCGGAACGCCCTGCGCTGGGCGCCGTCGGGTAGCGTCGCGACGGTTGCGGTGCAGCCGCTGGCGGCCTGGACCGAGGTCTGGGTCCTGCGGCGCGGCGACGACGCGAGCTGGACGATCGAGACGCTGACGCCTGCGACGGCCGATCCGGACAGCGCCGTGGGCTATGTCGAGGCGGCAGGGTTCTCTCCCGACGGCGGCCGACTGCTGGTCGTGCGCGAGGCGCGCGCGGGCGCTCAGATCACCCGGCGGTTTCAGGTCATCGAGACGGCGACGCTGGTCGTCGAGAGGTGGGCTGCGCACGCCGACAAGCTGGGCGCCTTCAAGCGCTGGAGCTCGCCGTCGT
>DATMZL010000157.1:0-6823 GCA_035607075.1 Polyangia bacterium | reverse complement strand
ATCGCGTCCGGATCGGCCGGGTTGCGGCCCGCCAGGCTGACCCGCTTGTAAGCCTTCAGCTCCTTGAGCGGTCGGCGCGGCGAGGTCGTGTGTCCGTACGACACGAACAGGAAGACGATCTCGTCGCCGGCGCGCGCGCTGGTGTTCGTGACGTCGACGGTGACGTTGACGACGCCGTCCTGAGGCACGGTCGCGCACGGAACCTGGAGGTTGCTGTAGTTGAACGTCGAGTACGACAGCCCGTAGCCGAAGCCCATCGGGCGCGCCGTCGCCGCCGTGCGCAGCAGCTGCTTGGTCGGGTTCTGGTCGTACCAGCGATAGCCGATCGCGTAGTCCATCCGCGTGGTGCCGCTGAAGTTCGCGAACTCGGGCAGCTCGGATTCGCTGGCGGCCCACGACAGCGGCAGCTTGCCCCAGTTGTTCGCGTCGCCGAACAGCAGCTTGGCGAGCGCGCGCCCACCCAGCTGACCCGGGTACCACGCCATGACGACAGCCGGCACGTTCGCGAGCCACGGCATCGTCACGATGCTGCCGCCCTCGAGCACGACCACCATCGGCTTGTTGAGCGCGATCACCGAGGTGATGAGCGCGCTCTGGACGCCGCCGTTGCGCTTGGGATCCAGACCCAGGTTCACTGTCGACGTCGGCGCGCCCGGCGCCCGGACCGTGCGATCGCCGGCGCCGGTGTATTCCTCGCCCTCGTCCTCCGGGGTCAGGCCGGCGACGACGACGATGAAGTCTGCGTCCGCCGCCGCGGCCGCCGTGTTCGCCTGCGTGACCGTGATGCCGGCGCCCGCCACCTCCTTGATGCCGTCGAAAGGGCCCCGCGCCTTGGCGGGATCGTGGAACACGCGGCTCGAGCCGAGGTCACCGGTGCGGACGTTGGTCGAGAAGTCGAGCGAGCAATTGTTCGAGCACCCGCTCTGATCCTGCGACGACTGCACCGAGTAGGTGACCTTCGCGCCGACGACGGCGATCTTCCGGACGTTCGCGCGGTTGATCGGCAGCGTGTTGCCCTGGTTCTTCAGCAACACGATCGATTCGAGCGCGGCGATCTCCGCGACGTCCAGGTGGCTCTTGCCGATCGCCGGATCGACCTCGTCGTTCTTCTTGATCTCGGCGTTGGCGGTGTCGTAGGTGGTGAACCCCGCCCGGCAGCCGAGCGTGTCGTTCAGCGACTCGACGTGAAAGCGCATCTTCTGCTCGAGGATGCGCGCCGCGCCCGTCGTCAGGTCGGACGACATCAATGCGCCGTCGGCGACGGCCGTCGTCAGCGTCGAGTAGTTGTATCGCCAGGGCAGCTCCATATCGAGGCCGGCGTGTACCGCCTCGATGGCCGTCGCCTCCAGCACGCTGGGCATCGTCGCCAGGTTCGCGCCGTTGGGCATCGCCCACCAATCGCTGAGCACGAAGCCCTGAAAGCCGAAGTCGTCGCGCAGGACGTCGGTGAGGAGATGCTTGTTCTGCGTCGACTTGGTGCCGTTGACCAGGTTGTAGGCCGCCATCACGGAGGACGCGCCGCCCTCCTTCACCACCATCTCGAAGTGGCGCGCGTAGATCTCGCGCAGCGTCTGCTCGTCCATCGTCGCGTTCGCGCTCTGGCGCCCGTTCTCGATGTTGTTCGCGGCGTAGTGCTTCGGGCACGCGCCGACGTAACGCTGCACGCCGGCGACGAACGCGCTGCCCAGGCGGCCGAGCAGGAACGGTTCCTCGCCGTACGTCTCCTGCGCGCGGCCCCAGGCCGGGTGGCGGAGGATGTTGATCGTCGGGGCGAGCATCATCGTGTTGCCCGACGCGAGCATCTCGTCGCCGACGGCCTGGCCGATGTGAAACTCGAGGTCGTCGTCGAACGCGGCGCCGCGCGCCATCGCGACGGGGAACGACGTCGAGTAGTCGTGCTTGCCGTCGCCGTTCGCGTTCAGGTTCACGCCGCGCGGGCCGTCGCGGAACTTGAAGCCGCGGACGCCGCGGTCGGTGTTGTCCTCCTGCTGGAAGACGTTGAAGTTGCCGGTGCCCGACTGAGGCAGACCGCTCATCTGCTGCTGCTTTTCGGCGTCGGACATGCTGGCGGCGAGCCGCTGGGCGTCGTCGCGGACAGTCGGATTGGCGGTGTAGCCGCGGGTGTACGGCAGCGGATCGGCGGTCGCGGCGGCGCAGGCCGTCTTCGCGGCGCCGCCCCCCGCGCCACCCGCGCCGCCCGTCCCGGCGACGCCCGCGCCGGCAGATCCCGAGATGACCACCTCGTTGCCGGCGCCGCCGAGGCCGGGCCCGAGGCCGTAGGGCGGATCGTCGGTGCAGGCCGCGGGCATCCCACCCGTACCGCCGCCCATTCCGCCCATGCCCCCCGTCGAGGCGGGCTCCAGATGGCGGCGGCGTTCGACGCAGCCGGGACCGAAAGCGGCGCCCCCGAGCGCAGCAACAAGCGAAGACAAGACGAGAAGGCGACCCGACATCGTCAAGGCGCCTAGGAGTTACACCGGATCGGCCCCGCGGGGCCACAATTAGTTAACAACCGTGACGCGCGCGCGGCCGGCGTGAGCGGCTACAGCTTGGTGTCGGGACCGACCGGCTCAGGCGCACCGACCGTCGACGGAACGCCCGGCATCCCGGCTTCGCCGAACTTCAGCGGTCCGATGCCGGCGGCGCGCTTGCGCGCGATCTCGGCGAGCGCGGCCCGGGCACGCTCGGCGCGCGCCTTCTGGCTCGAAGCGCCTGCGGCCCAGCGCGAGAGCAGGCCCTCGGCGGCGTCGCGCACCTCGGTGGTGATGTCGAAGACGGAGATGTGGCGAAGCACGGGGACAGCCTCGCTGTCGCCGATCTTGTCGAGCGCGGCGATCAGATGAAGGCGGCCCTTCGGCGCCGCCGTGTGCATCGCCGTCTCGATCTGCGGGATGGCGCGGCGGCGGTAGCGGGCCAGGCGGTCGATCGCGGGCGCGACCATCTGGTCGTCGAGGCGGATCAAGATGTTGATCTCGTCGCCGATATCGTGGTGCGAGATCTCCTCGCAGGCGGACGCGATGAGTGCGGACAGGGACAGGGAGATGAAGGCTGCGATCAGGCGGACCCCTCTCCCTAACCCTCTCCCCGCTCCGCGGGGCGAGGGGACCTGATCTCCCCGGGGCGAGGGGACCTGATCCGGATCCGATCCCCCTCTCCCGCTTGCGGGATTCTTTCCCCCTCTCCCGCTTGCGGGAGAGGGTCGGGGTGAGGGCCAGCCGCTTTCGCTCGCGCGCGTTGTCACGACACCGCCGCGCACGGCTCCTCGGCCTCGGCGCGACCGCCGTCGCGCCGGTTGTTGCGGGCCACGGACTTCGCGACCGGATCGGCTGGGGTTGTCGCGAGCGCGGCGGCGTCGCCGGCCGCGGCGCGCGCTTCCAGCTCGGCGAAGAACGCCTCGCCCAGCTCCAGCAGCGCGCTCGGCTCGGACACGGTCGAGGCGCGCTGCCGCAGCGCCGACCCCGCGTAGAGACCGCGCGAATACCAGGCCAGCGTCTTGCGCAACTCGTGCTTGCGCATCTTCTCCGGGCTGTGCTCGACGACCAGCGCGGCGTGGCGGCGCCAAACGACATGCCGCTCGCCCAGGGTCGGCGGTCCCGGATCGACCTCGCCCTTCTCCAGCGCGGCCAGCGTCCGGAAGAACCACGGGTTGCCCATCGCGCCGCGGCCGATCATGACCGCGTCGCACCCGGTCTCGCGCTTCATGTGCTCGTACGCCGGCACGTCCTTCACGTCGCCGTTGCCGACGACGGGGATCTCGCGCGGCAGCGCGGCGCGCACCTCCGCGATCGGCTGCATGCGCGCCGATCCCGAGAACCCCTGCGCGCGCGTCCGCCCGTGAACCGTGATCATCGCGGCGCCCGCGTCGACGAGGGCGCGCGCAAACGCGGCCGCGTTCAGCGAGCTCTCGTCCCACCCCGCCCGGTGCTTGACCGTGACGGGGATGTTCGCGGGCACCGCCCGCCGCACCGCCGCGACAAGCTCGGCCGCGAGCGCCGGCTCGCGCATGAGCGCCGACCCGCACGCGCCCGCCGTCACCTTCTTGGCCGGGCAGCCCATGTTGATGTCGACGATGGCCGCGCCCACGTCGGCGGCCATCCCGGCGGCCCGCGCCAGCGCGTCCGGCTCGCGCCCGAAGATCTGCACGGCGAAGCGACGCCCACCCAAGCTCGGCCACATGCGACCGAGCGCCTTGGCCGCGCCCCGGGTCAGCGCCTCGGCCGACAGAAACTCCGTGAACGTCAGGATCGCGCCCATCTCCTCGCAGACGGTGCGAAACGGCAGATCGGTGACCGCCTCCATCGGCGCCAGCAAGGCGCCGGGGTTAAGCTGCACGTCTCCGATGCGCATGGGAGTCCGCGAGAATAGCACCGCTCTCGTCGGTATCCTGCTGTTCGCATCGTCGGTGGGTGCTTGCCGCAAGGCGCCGACGCCTGCGCCCGCCGCGGTCGAGGTGCAGCGGCCTACCGGTCCCGAGGCGTTGCTCGCGCGCGTCCTCGATCCGTGGAGCTGGCCGACGGCGAAGGACGCGACCGACCGCGAGCGCGCGATCGAAGACATCGGACCGTACGAGATGGAAGGCGCCGACGCCGACAATCCGAACCGGGACGTGATGACGCAAGGCCCGTTCGTTCCCCGCAACCCCAACGGCAGCTACTGGACCCTCCTCGCGGGCCTCGCCTGGGATCGCGACGTCGACATCGATTTCGATCACGAGCCGGTCGATCTCGACGGCGACGGCCGGCCCGACACGACGGTCACGCGACACATTCACGCCAAGGGCGGCATCCTCGCGAATCCCGAGCTGTTCGGCCTGACGCCAACGCCAGACGATCCGCGCGGCCGGGAAGGTCGCATCTCGGTGTCGACCGGCTTCCTCGGCGTGCGCGAGACGCGCGGGACCGCCGGTGCGCATACGGGCGAGTACGGCATGACCTGCTGGCTCTGCCACGGCGCGAACAGCGACGGCTGCGTCTACTTGGGGCTGCCCGCGAAGGCCTTCGACTACGGCCTGCTGCTGGCGACCGCGCGCGCCCTCGGCGACGACGACAGCTACAACGTCCAATATCGGCGAGCGCGGGGTTTTCCGTCGGGGCGAACGGTACGCGCGCGCCTGCTCCTGGCAGGGCCCGGCCGCCAGGATCTGACGGGCGAGTTCGGCCTCGACGTGACGCTGCCGAACTATCACTCGGCGCGCTACCCGGGCACCGCGCGCGTTCGCCAGGGGACGCGCGGCATCGTCAATCCGATCAGCGTGCCGGGGATCCTGGCGGCGCCCGGGCTGGCGCTGGAGAACTGGTCGGGCTCGGAGGACGCCGCGGCGCCGTGGCTGGAGCGACTGATCGCGCTCGCGGGACGGCCGGAGCGCGAGGTCCTGGCGGCGTTCGGATTTCCGCGCGACGACCGCGGCGCCGCGCGACGCGCGCTGCTCTTCGACCTCCGCAACCTCGGGACGCTGGGGCTGCAACAGGATTCGTATCCGGGGCTGATCTGGTCCGACGCGATCTACGGGCACGTCAGCCTGTCAGCGGCGGCGATGGCCGAGATCCCATCGATGTACGCCGCTGCGCCCGTGCGGCGCGCGCTCGCCGCCGACATCGACAGCTGGAACAAGAAACGGATCGAGGGTCTGGAGCGCGCGGGCATGAAAGACAACGACGTGCTACGCCGGAGCGTTCTGCGCGGCCAAGCGCTCTTCTCCGAGCGCATCGTCGGCACGATCGTCAACCGCCAGATCCTGAAGCACGCGCCGCGCGCGTATGCCGCTGCCAAGATCGAGGGACCCGTGCTGGCGCCGATCGATCCGACGAAGTCGATCGACGCGAAGCTGCCTGTGCGCTGCGCGGATTGCCACGCGGGGGTGCCGCTGGAGAACGTGCGGCCGCTCGCGGAGAATGCGCCGCCGCTGGGGCGGTGCTCGCATTGTCATTTCAGCCACGTGAACGTCGACGAGTGGCGGGATGCGAAGACCCTTCACCCTCGCCCTCTCCCCGCTTCGCGGGGCGAGGGAACCGGCGCGGAGCGGGGAGAGGGAATTCTTGCGATGGCGACGCTGGCGTCGAAGTTCGGCGCAACACCGGCGGACGAGGTGACGTTTTGTGAGGGGTGCCATGAGAAGCACCGGGACTTTGGGCCGCTGGTGTATTCGTCGAGTCGGTTGTTTCCGTTCGATGCGGACGGCGACGGCGACGCCCAGGGGAATCCGGCGGCGGACCGGCGCGCGGGCGGGATCGGCACCGAACCGTTGCTCGCGTTCGACGTGCCGATCCCGCAGCGCCCGTTCACGATCGACGTCGCGACGATCGCCGATCCGGTGCGGCCCGGTCGCGTCGGCCGGACCCGCATCGGCGCCAGCTGGGTGCGCGCCGCCCCGCTGGTCGCCCTGCGCGCGAGCGCGCCTTACCTGCACAACGGCTCGGTGCCGACGCTGCGCGCGCTGCTGGAACCGGCCGCGCGCCGCCCGGTCAGCTTCCCGCTCGGCGCCGCGGGCTTCGTCCTCGACACGCGCGTGCCCGGCAACGGCAACCAGGGCCACGAGTTCGGCACGGCGCTCACCGCCGCCGAGAAGCAGGACCTGGTCAGGTTTCTCGAGACGCTGTGACGTCGATCGTGCGCGCGTCGGTGACGACGACGTCGACCGAGCGATCGTCGGCGCCCGCCGGACAGCGATCGAGGATCTGGAAGTCGTACGCGAAGCCGATGATCGCCGCGCCGCCCGCCCGCGCCTCTTCGATCACGCCGTCGTAGTAGCCGCAGCCGAAGCCGACCCGGCGCCCGGCCGCGTCGAACGCCAGGCCCGGAACGATCATCACCGCGAGCTCACCCG
>DATMZL010000176.1:0-4519 GCA_035607075.1 Polyangia bacterium | reverse complement strand
TCTCGTGCCCGCAGAGCGTCGCAAGCACGATGCAGACCTGTCAGAGCGACGCCGACTGTGGGGGGGTGATGATGTTCACGACGCCTGGACGCTGCGTTTCTTTCAACGGGCAGATGCAGTGCTCGTATGACACGTGCCTGTCCGACGACGATTGCGGCGCTCGCCCGGCCACGTGCGTTTGCGCGGGCCAGTGGTTCGTTTACTCCCACGTGGCGCCTGGCAACGGCTGCAAGACGGGCAATTGCCGCGACGACGGCGATTGCGCAGGATCCGGCTGCGCTCCATCGGTCGGATTCGGCGCGACGTTCTACGGATACGTCGGCTACTTCTGCCACACGCCGCAGGACCAGTGCCGGTGCGACGCCGACTGCACGAGCCCGCTGTCGTCGTGCGCCTACAACCCCGAGATCGGCGCCTGGGCATGCGCGTCGTTCGGTCCCGCGGGTTAACCGCGTCCGTTGCGAGATCACGCTGCCGCCGATCGAGGCGTGCGTGATGTACGAATGAGAGAATCCCGGCTCCGATTTCCGGTTATTCTGGACGGAGCACGTTGAGGGAGCCGGAGGACGCGCGGGACCGAACGCCATGACCCGCGATTTTGATTCAGCCCGAGCAGCCGGCCAGTTGAGCGACGGCGCTGGCGTGTTGCGCGTCGCTGCCGTCGTTCCTGACACCGAGGCGGAGGGGCCGGGCCGCCGCTTTGCGGTCTGGCTGCAGGGTTGCCCGCTGCGTTGCCCGGGCTGCTGTAACCCCGAGATGCTTTCGTTCAGAGGCGGCGAGACTCGCGTTCCCCGGGAGCTCGCGGCTGCGGCGTGCGCGGTTCCGGCGCTGGAAGGCGTGACCTTGCTCGGCGGGGAGCCGTTCGCCCAGGCGGAGGCCGCGGCGGTGTTCGCGGAGATCGTTCGCGCGGCCGGACTGTCGGTGATGGTCTTCTCGGGCTACACGCTGGCCGAGCTGCGCGCGTTCCCGCAAGCCGCCGCGCTGCTGGCGTCGTGCGATCTGCTCGTCGATGGACGTTATGATCGCACCCGCCCCGAGCCCCCCGGGGGCCGGCGCTGGATCGGGTCGGCCAACCAGGTGATGCACCGGCTGAGCGCGCGCTACGCCGCGGACGATCCGCGCTTCACCACCGGCAACACCGTCGAGCTCCGGCTGTCTGCGGCCGAACGCAGCTTGACCGTCAATGGCTGGCCGGCCGCCGCAAGCGCGGTGCGCGCGCCGAGGCGCGCATGATCGCGTGCGGGAGGCCAGGCTTTGCCTGGCCGAGCGCTTCGCGGGAGGGTTTGGGAACCCTTCCAGGGTGCCCATCATGACCGGCCCGGCGCCGACGGTGACCGCTGCCGAGGCAGATCTCCTGCAAGTGGCGCGGGCCGTGGTGGGTCTCTGTGCCTGGGAGGCGGTCGAACCGCTTATCGGGCGGGGTGGCGCGCGCCCCGCGGCGCTCCACGCCCCGGCGGGCCGCCTCCTCGAGGAAACCCTGTCGCGCGGTCTCGTGCAGATGCTCGCCCGCCGCGGGGGCGCGCGCCCGCTGCAGTTTCTCGGCTCCCAGGGGAACCCGGCGGCGGCCGGGCGGCTGTGGCAGCGCCGCGAGCCGCCGGTGTTCCGATTCACGGCATCCAGCCTCGCCCTCTTGCGCTGGTTGCTCGGCGGCAATCTGCGGAGCGTCGACGTCGCGCCCCTGCGCGCGCGGCCGCAGACACTCGCGGATCAGCTCCTTGTCATCTTCGCGCTCGACGGGTTGGCGACGCTCGACGGGGAGCTCGGGCCCGCGCACCTGTCCGGCGCGCTCGCCGCGCAGGAGGAAGTGCGCGGCCTCCCGCTGGCCTGGTTGACGGCCTGTCCAGTGTTGGCGGTGGCCGGCGCCACGCCGCCCGCGGCCCCGGCGTGGGCATCTATGTTCGCGGACGAACAGGCTGGCGGTTCCACACTGGCGCTGGAGGCGCTGGCGCCGGACCTGACGCGCCGTTGGTTGGCGGCCGCGCGGCGCAAGCGCGCGATCAGCGCGCCGGCGCTGGCCGTTCGGATCGGCACGGCAGAGATCGCCGTGCTGGCTGCTTTCATGGAGGCAGCGAGCCGCGCGAACCGGCGCGATCTGGCGCTGTGGATCGCCGACACAGGCGGACGCCTGTGCGCGCGTCCTCTGCCCGTCGAGGCGCTGGTGGGCGCGTTGGATCCACAGGCTCCGCTCTCGGACCGCCTGGCCGCCCGGCGCGCGTCCGGCGCATTGTTGGGCGCGCTGGCGCAGTGGACGCGCTGGGACGGCGAGCACCGGAACATCGGCTTCCTCGACGACGGCCACGCCGCCGCGCAGTTTCTGCTGGCGCGCTACGAGGCGCTCGCTTCTCCTGCCGTCGCGAACGCGCGCGCAGCTCAGGCAGAGCTGGAAAGGCTGGCCCTGGGCACCGCCGCGCCGTTCGCTGTAGAAAGGACGCCCGCGCCATGAGCAGGAGGTACCGACTTCGCGTCAGCGAATCGATCACGCGCGTCGTGCACGTCGAGGACCACGTCGAGGCGGCCCTCGAGCTCCTGCCGGTGCTGGCGCCCGAGCGCCTGTCCCAGTTGCTGGCCGAGGAGCTGGCGCGTCGGGGTTTCACGCGCGCGGGTGGCGACATGATCCGGACCGAGGACGATGGCACCGAGGTGCGGGTGGCGCTGGCCGAAGGCACGATCAGCATCCGCGCCCAGGCCGACGCCGAGATCGTACGCGCCGTCGAGAAGGAGACGATGGTCCCCGAGGAGCGCCGCGCCGAGGCCGAGCAAGGCGTGCGCGCCGAGGCCCGCCGCGCGCTGGAGGCGGCGATCGATCGCGAGGGCGAGCAGCGGCGGCGCGCGCTGACCGCCCGCCTGGAAGTAAAAGCGCGCGAGCTGCAGCGCGAGCTGGACGACGTGACCGCGCGCGTGACGGCGGCGGCGCTGAAGGAGCGGGCGGCCCAGCTCGGGGAGATCGAGTCGGTCCACGAGGCCGAGGACGGATCGCTGACTATCAAGGTGCGGGTTTGAACGCGCACGGCGCGGCAGGGGCCGGCCTGCTGGTGCCGGAGACGGCGCTGCCCGCCGAGCTGGACGCTTACGCGGCCGTCGAGGCCGCCTATCCAGCGGAGCTGGCGGCGGCGCAAGAAGGTCTGCGCCGTGGCTTGCCCGTGCTGATCGAGTGCGAGAAGGAGCTGACGCCGTTTCTCTACCGCGCGTTGCGCGAGCGGCTGAAGCTGGAGAATCGCCGCTGCATCTACCTCGACGGACGGCCCGCGCCCGACGCGCCGCCGGCCCCGCCGGGCATGGGCCTCATCGGCCTCATCATCAGCCAGCTGCGCGACGCCGTTCGCGGCGCAGTGGGCGAGCGGGTGGTGGTGCTGCCCCATCTCGATCTACTGACCGCGTCGACGGGCGGCCTCACCGCCGAGGCGCGCGAGGTGATCCCTCTTCTTTATGAGAACCCCGCCACGCTGTGGCTGGGATTCAAGGATCCGTCTTTCCCGGTGCCGCGCGTGATCCTGAATCTGTTCCCGCGCCACGTGTCCGTGATGGGCGTGCCGCGCGATCGCCTCGGCCGACTGGTCACCCAGCGTGAGGCGCGCAAGCTGGGGCAGGGTCTGGACGCCTATCGTCTCTACCGGCAGGTCTCGGGCGTGAACGCGGTTCGACTGCGACGATTGCTCTCGTCGCTTTCGGGGGAAGACTATCCGGCCGACGCCGGGCCGGCCTGGGCGCAGCTGCGCGCCGCGACGCTGGGCGGGACGCTGACCTTGCCCGAGGTCTCGCTCGACCGCGATATTGGAGGCTACCCGCGTGTGAAAGACCGGCTGCGCCAGGAGATCCTCGAGGTGCTCGCTCGAAAGGACCGCGCGCCCGACGCGGCCACCGTGCGGCGCATCGAGGCGCTGCTGCCGCGCGGGATGATCTTCTGGGGCCCGCCCGGAACCGGCAAGACGTTGTTCGCGAAGGCCATGGCCTCCGCGCTGGGCGCCGCCGTCACGGTGGTGTCGGGGCCCGAGTTGAAGAGCAAGTGGGTGGGCGAGTCGGAGGAGAGCTTGCGCCAGGTGTTCGTGCGCGCGCGCCAGGCCGCGCCGGCCGTGATCATCTTCGACGAGCTCGACTCGTTCGCAAGTGCCCGCGGGACGTTTACGGGATCGGGCGTCGAGCACTCGATGGTCAACCAGCTGCTCACGGAGATGGACGGCTTTCGCAAGGACGAGCTGGTGTTCGTGGTCGGCACGACCAACCTCGTCGAAGCGCTGGATCCTGCGCTGCTGCGCCCGGGGCGCTTCGAGTTTCACCTGCAGATTCCTTACCCGAGCGCGGAGGACCGGCGCGCCATCCTGGCGGTACACGACGCCCAGCTGGCGCTGGCGCTGTCGCCGCGCGCGTTCGACCACGCGGTCAAGCGCACCGAGGAGCCGGTGGAAGGGCAAGCAGCGGGCACGTTCTGGTCGGGCGACCACCTGCAGGCGCTTTGCCGGCAGCTCGCGCGCCGGCGGCTGCGCGAGGGGCTGACCGGGCCGACCGAACCGCTCGACGTCGA
>DATMZL010001475.1:0-3365 GCA_035607075.1 Polyangia bacterium | reverse complement strand
CGAAGGCGCTGCGGCCGGCCCGGGCCGCCGCTGACGCGAACGCGCCGAGCGCGGTCAAGCGTTTCAAGCGCTGGGCGCGCCGGATGACGATTCGCGCGGTCCTGATTCTCGTGCCGGTCGGCGCCGCGTTCTACTTCGGCTGGCCGCACGTGCCTGCCTGGGCCCGACAGCCAGTCGAGAACTTGGTCCGGCGTTTGACGGCGCCGCCGGGCGCAGAGCAAGATCCTCATTGATGAGGGTGTTTGCGCTCTTCCTGGTGCTCGTCTCTGCGCCGGGAGGATGCGGCGCGAGCAAGAATACCGGCGGCAAAGGGGGGGGCGGCGCGGGCGGCGCTGATGGTGGACGGGGTGGGGCCGTCGGAACCGGCGGCGCGAGCGGGGGCGCGGTCGGATCAGGCGGCGCCGGCGGTGGACCGGTCGGCGCGGCCGGCAGCGTCGGCGGTGTCGGCGGGTCGAGCGGCGGCGGTGGGTCGAGCGGTGACGCGGGCGCCGGCGGCAACGCGGGGTCGAGCGGGACGGCGGGCGCCGGTGGCGACGCGGGCGCGTTCTACCCGCTGGACATGAACGACGTGACGATCCTGGCGCCGCTTCCGTCGTCCACCGCGACACCGGTGCTGCTGCGCGGGACCGATCTCGCCGACGACGGGACGGCGCTGGTTCCGCGCGCGCTCTTCGATCGGCTGGTGACGCCTGAAGCGATGGTCCTCGCGCTTCAGCCGCAGACGTATGAGCGCCTTCACCTCGTCGCCGTGCGCTTCGATCTCTGCGATCGGCATCAGCCCGGCGCGTGCCCGCTGGCCGAGGACGCGCGCCTGCGTCTCGTCTTCCAGCCCCTCTTCGATGCGCCGGTGAGCGTCGAAGACATCGGTCTCCACGCCTTCTACACGATCCGGAACGACGAGATCGCCGGCGCCGTCGCGGCGCTGCGCGATCTCGCGCGGACGGCTCCGGCGCAGACCGGCACGCTTCGCGTCAGCCCGGCGCTGAGCGCCGCCAATCCGGACGCGTACGCGACGGCCGTACGCGCGTTCGTGAAGCGATACGGCGGCGACGCGCGCATCGTGCGCCTGACGATGAACGCGCAGCTCGGGGGGGTCTCGTCGTTCCAGTGGACGCTCCGCGGCGTCGAGAAGAAGGGCGACCGGTTCGCCGACATCACGATGGTGGGCGCGACCGAGACTGCGGAGCGGGTGATCCTCAGCGGTAATTCGGGATACGACGTCGCGCCGAAGATCGACACGCCGTCGGGCTTGCTGGGAGCGATGACGCAGCTCGCGTTCGAGGCGGGCGCGGACGCGGCGACGAAGCGTGCGTATCTCGCGGCGGTGGTTTCCGTCGACAACCCGATGACCCACACGGCCGAGACCGTGGCCTGCGCCGCGTGTCACATCTCGACCGTCATCTTGAACGCGCGCGCACCGAGCGTCGCGGTCGATCCCTTCACGCTGCCCGGGCGCTACACGTCGACGTTCGATCTCTCCATCGCCGGCGGCAAATCAGTGGACATGCCGCAGACCTTGCGCGCGCTCGGCTATTTCCGGGCGCTGCCGATGATCTCCCAGCGCGTGGTCAACGACACCGCGCAGACGCTGACTGAGATCGAGACCCGTTTCCCCGCGCCCTGACTTGCTTACTTCGATTCTTGTGGGATACGAGGGGACATGATCACGATTGGCGACAGGTTCCCAGAAGCGACGTTGATGGAGACGACGGAATTTGGCGAGGCGTGCCCGCTGTCGCCCAAGCCCGTCAACACGGTCGAGGCGGCGAAGGGCAAGCGCATCGTCGTCTTCGGCCTGCCCGGCGCGTACACGCCGACCTGTTCGGCGAAGCACGTCCCGGGCTACGTCGCGAACGTCGACGCGCTGAAGGCGCGCGGCGTCGACGAGATCTGGTGCGTCTCGGTGAACGACGCCTACGTCATGGCCGCGTGGGGACAGGACCAGGACGCCATCGGCAAGATCCGGATGCTCGGTGACGGGAGCGCCGAGCTCGCAAAGAAGCTCGGCCTCGATCGCGATCTGACGAAGGACGGCATGGGCATCCGATCGCGCCGGTTCTCGCTGCTGGTCGAGGACGGCGTCGTCAGGCAGGTGAACGTCGAGCAGCCGGGCAAGTTCGAGGTCAGCAACGCCGAGACGATGCTGACGCAGCTGGCACCCGCAAAATGAGCGAATCAGAAGGATGACCCGCCATGGACACTGAAGGACGGAGACGCTCCGACAACTTCGAGGACCGTGGCGCCGGCCGTGCCGGCGGCGGTGGGATGGCGCCCGCGGCGTTCGCGGGGCTGCTGCGCATGCTGGGCGTGCGCGGAACGCTGATTCTCGTCGTCGTGGCCGGGATCGTTTACTTCGTCGCGCCCGCCGGCCTGAAGCAGGCGATCTTCGGCGCGCTGACCGGCGGCGAGGCCGGTCCCGGCGCGGGGTCCGGGGGCAGCGTGTGCGCCGCTTCGCCCGCCTTCGGAAAGGCCTGCGACTTCTCGCGCGTCGTCCTCGCGTCGACGGAAGACGTGTGGGCGGCGGAGTTCGGGAAGGGGGCGCTGCCCGACTACGGACGCCGCGTCTCGGCTTACCGCAACCCGACGCTCGTGGTATTTTCGGGCGGCGTCGCGACGGGTGGGTGTGGCAACGCAAGCGCCGACATCGGTCCCTTCTACTGCCCTGGCGACGGCAAGCTGTACATCGATCCCAGCTTCTACGACACGATGGCGCGGCGACTGCGCGCGCCCGGCGACTTCGCTCAGGCGTACGTGATCGCCCACGAGGTCGGCCATCACGTGCAGAACCTGCTCGGCGCGCGCGAGATCCGGAAGGCGGGCGAGGATCGAAACCACACCTCGGTCCGGCTGGAGCTGCAGGCCGACTGTCTGGCCGGCGTCTGGGGTCACACGGCGCGCGCGTCGCTGGCGATCACCGAGGAGGATCTACGCGAGGCGCTGACCGCCGCGCACAACATCGGCGACGACGCGCTCGGGCACCGGAACGCGGCGACCTTCACGCACGGCAGCAGCCAGCAGCGCACGCACTGGTTCAAGCGCGGCTTCGACAGCGGCGACGCGCGCCAGTGCGACACGTTCGCGGCGGCGCCCGGCGCGCTTTAGCAATCAGCCGATACAGTCGCAGACGTCGTTGATGTTGGTGATGGTCACGACGCCGCTCAGCGTGAAGCTGCCCGCGGCGCCGTCGCCGTTGGGCATCATGATCACGCCGTCGAGGGAAACGGTGAACTCCGCATTCACCACCGAGGTCACAGTGATCGTTCCGCCGCCGGCGGTCCAGGTGCCGCCCGTCTGCATCTCCTCGAGGAGGATGAAAGCCAACCCCGGAGCGTCCAGCTGAGGGGCCGGGTGGAAGACCGCGCCTT
>DATMZL010000188.1:0-3976 GCA_035607075.1 Polyangia bacterium | reverse complement strand
GGCTCTCCAAGTTGATCGGACAAGTTGAGTTGATTGGATCGATTCGATTCTACAGGGGAGCCGGCCGCGCGCTGGCGTGATAAAATCACTGCGTGAGCACCGCGAGCGAGGTGATCGCGCGCCCCCTCGAAGCCCCCGACTCGACGGCGCCGGCCACGCGTCCTCTGGACATCCCCCGGCAGAGTCGGATCTACGTCAACCGCAACCTGCGGCTCGACAAGATCGAGATGGTCGGCTTCGACATGGACTACACGCTGGCGATCTACAACCAGGCCCGCATCGAAGAGCTGTCGATGCGCGCGACGCTGCACAAGCTGGTGACCGCGAAGGGGTACCCGGCGGCGATCCAGAAGCTGGCCTACGATCCGATGCTGGCGGTGCGCGGGCTGGTCGTCGACCGCATCAACGGCAACATCTTCAAGCCCGATCGCTACGGCTTCCCGGGGCGCGCCCGGCACGGGCTGTCGACGATCGATCGGTCGAAGGTCGGTGAGCTGTATCAGCGCGAACGGATGCGCCTGTCGAACCAGCGTTACGCCTGGATCGATTCGCTGTTCGCGCTGCCCGAGGCGGTGCTGTACGGCTGCCTCGTCGACTACTTCGATCACCACGACGCGCCGGGCAAGCCCGACTACACCACGTTGTGGGAGCACATCCGCGAGTGCATCGACCTCGCCCACCGCGACGGATCGATCAAGGCGATCGTCAGCGTCGAGCTGACCGATTACGTCGAACGCGACGAGGGGCTGGCGGACACGCTGCACAAGTTCCGCTCGTCGGGGAAGCGGCTGTTCCTGCTGACCAACTCGGCGTGGGACTACACGTCGACGGTGATGAGCTACCTGCTGGACGGCGTGCGGGGCGGTTACCCGTCGTGGCGGAACTACTTCGACATCATCGTCGTCAGCGCGGCGAAGCCCGAGTTCTTCACCGAGGAGCATCCGTTCGTCGAGCTGGACGGCGACGGCGCGCCGATCGCGAAGTCGTCGGTCGCAGCGGCGCCCGCCGACGGCCCGTTGCAGCGCGGGCGGATCTATTCGGGCGGCAACCTGAAGGCGTTCCAGGCGCGCGCGCACGCGCACGGCGATCGCGTGCTGTTCGTGGGCGATCACATCTACGGCGACATGCTGCGCAGCCGGAAGTCGTCCAACTGGCGCACGGCGATGGTGCTGCAGGAGCTGGAACACGAGATCACGATGTACGACCGCCTCCGGCCCGAGCTGACACGCCTGGACCGCCTCGACGCGGAGCTGATCCATCTGGACTCCGAGCTTTACGAGCGGCAGGCGGCGATGCGCTCGCTGCAGAAGCGGGCCGCCGAGGCGGGCGGCGGCGACGGCATCAGCGAGGCGAAGCGCGCCGTGAAGGACGCGATCGAGCGGCTGCGGCGCGAGCTGCGCGAGACCGCCGCCCAGCACCGCAGCGCGGAAGCCGAGACGGACGACGCCTTCAACCCGTACTGGGGCCCGCTGTTCCGCGAGGGCTACGAGGTCAGCAAGTTCGGCGAGCAGGTCGAAGCGTACGCCTGCGTCTATACGAGCCGCGTCTCGAACTTCCGCTTCTATTCGCCCATGCAGTACTTCCGCGGCCCGCGGGATCGCATGCCGCACGAACGTTAACGATCGACGGCGATCCCCAGCGCGTGCGCCGCGCGCAGCAACACGATCCGCAGATGGCCGTCGGGCAGCTCGGCGCGGCGCTCGACGAGCCCCGCGATCGGCAGCCAGCGCAGCGCGCTCCCGCTGCCCGTCGTCCGCGCCCGCACCTCCAGCGCCAGCGGAAACACGACCTCCGCGGTCAACCCCGGTGACGGCCGGTAGGGTCCGCCCAGATCCCACGCCTCGCCCGTGACGAGGCCGTACGTGTCGCGCGCGCGCGCTTCGATCCACGCGCGCGCGGCGGTCGCTGTCGCGATCTCGCGCGGGAGGCGCCACGCCGGCGTGACCAGTAGGTTGCTGTTGCCGCCGAACCCCTGCGCCGCAGGGAAGTCTTCCTCGTCGACGCCGATGAGCACCTCGCCGCCCGAAGCGGCCAGCAGCGCGACCGCGACTGTGTTCGTTCCGAACGGCACGGGCGCGACATGTTCCAGCTCGCGCTCGCCGAGCACGCGTCCCCCGCCGTCCACCTCCTGGTAGCGCGTCCGCTCGAGCGCGAGGAAACCGGCCGGCTCCGCGGTGCGATCGAACGCGCGCCGGCCCGCGCGCGCGAAGGCCTCATTGACTGGCGCCGGGGCGATCCCCTCCGCCGGCGCGTCGACGCGGATCGCCTCGCCGATCCACGGTCCCAGCGGCCGCCGCAGGCGCAGCAGCAGATCGTAGACGTTGAGCTCGAGGCGCGCGTCGGGAATCCCGCCCACCTGCGCCGCGCGCAAGAGCTGGCACGTCTCGATCGCGCGCACGCGGCCCGACGTGCTGAATCCCGACACCGCCCCGAGCGGCGTTGTCGTGAACAGCGGATCCACCTCGACGAACATCGAGCGGACCTCCTCCATGATGCCGCCCGGCGACGGGTAGTAGGTGGTGCCGGCCAGCATGCGGCGAATCTTGTCGGGTGTGATCCCCGTCGTCGGCGGCAGCGTCTCCTCCACCGTCTGACCGATCGGCCGATCGCCCTGGACGACGCTCAGCGGCTCGGCGAGGTAGCCGCCCGTTCGCGATCCGTCGAGCGCGGGCGCCGCGCACGCGATGGGCCGCGGGTAGCTCGTACGCGCGAGGACGTAGACCGCGCCGCCGAGCTCCAAGGCGCCGCCAAGCTGGAAAAAGGGAATGATGTCGATCGTCGTATGGGCGCGCGCCGCGAGGTCGAACACCCGCCCGGTCGCGCGGTGGCGGTGATGTTCGAGGCGCAGGAAGCCCCGCGGCTCGCGCGCCGCGGCCGCGCGAAAGCCGACGCCCTCGCCGGCGGCCACCTTCTCGCCGACGATGATGTAGTTGGTCGCGGGCCATTCGATCGGCCGTCCGTCTTCAGCGTGCAAGCGGAACCGGCCGCGAAAACGGTGCCGAACGATCCAGGGATTGTTCAGCGGCGACGAGAACAGCACACGCAAACCGAACGACGCGAACAGCTCCTCGAACTGCGGCTGCGAGAAATAGGTGTACTCCTCCTTCACCTCGCTCACCCAGTCCTGGCGGTAGTCCTTCCGCAACACGAACTCGGCGGCGTGCTTGTGCGAAAGCCGGTAGCGACGCCAGCCGGGCCCGGGCGCCTCGCGCGCCTCCAGGTCGAAGCCCGGCTGCGCGTGCAGCGATCGGAATTCGCGCGCGAAGCGCTCCAGCAGCGACGCTGTCGAGCACCGCGCCGGATCGTCCGACGCGTCGCCGTCGTCGGCCGGAACGTCGAGCAGGACCGTCCCCGGCCCCGGATCGAGAAAGTCGCGCACGATGAGGACGCCGTGCGGCTTCAGCTCGGCGACCTGCGCGCGGAGCGCCTCCGCGGCGTTCGCGTGCCGGTAGCCGCCGTACGAGGTCACGTGGTGTAGCACCGACGAATCGAAGATTCCGTCCAGGCTGCCGTCGGGAAACACGGGGCGCGCGATGTCGCCGGCGACGAACGATAGGTTGGCGAGCCGGTAGCGATCGCCGGCCAGCGCCACCATCGTCGGATCGATGTCGACGCCGACGACGTCGAGGCGCGGGTACAGCGCCGCCAGCGCGTGGCTTCCCTGGCCCGAGCCCATCCCCATGTCGGCGACGCGGCCCTCGCACAGCAGGTGCGCCGCGGTCAGCGCCACCTTCTGCCGCATCGACGCGTCCATCCCCGCCAGGTAGCGGGCGTACGCGTCGGCGGCGCCCCGCGCCTGGGCCTCCTCGTAACCGTCGGTCTTCATCGCGAACCCCCGACCTTAGAAAAAACAATAGTCGCACACCGCGCCTTCGGCGCGGAGCGACCAGCCGTACGGGCCGCGACCCTGTCGCCGGCTCCCGGGAGTCGGGTGAGCCTTTGGGGTCACCGCTCCTGGAATGGCCGCTACGCGGCC
>DATMZL010000197.1:0-2522 GCA_035607075.1 Polyangia bacterium | reverse complement strand
CAACGACGCCGTCGACCCGAACTGCGTCTCGTCCTGCCTGGCCAACCTGAAGAACACCGGGCTCTGCTCCGAGGTCGACTGCCGCTTCTGCCAGCTCTGCGACTGCGCGCCGCCGCCGACGACCTCCCCGTTCGCGACCTGCATCGCGTCTTGTAGCGGGTCGCAGCCGGCGCGGCTCTGAATCTCATTGACTCCCGCCGCGCGACCTCCTATCAAGAGGTCCCGGACGAATGGATCTTTGTCTGCGAGGCGGCCGGGTCATCGATCCGGGGCGAGGTATCGACGCCGAGGCGGACGTGATCCTGAAGGACGGCGTGGTGGCGCGGCAGGGCAAGGGGATCGCCGGCGGTTTGTCGGGTGACGTCCGCGTCATCGACGTGCGCGGCAAGTGGGTCGTCCCCGGCTTCATCGATCTGCACACGCACCTGCGCGAGCCGGGCCACGAGTACAAGGAAGACATCCTCACCGGCACGCGCGCGGCCGCCGCGGGCGGTTTCACGGCCGTGTGCGCGATGCCCAACACGAACCCGCCGAACGACACGCGCGCGGTGACGGAGCTGATCGTTCGCCGCGCGCACGAGGTGGGCGCGGTGCGGGTCTACCCGGTGGGCGCGATCTCGAAGGGCCTGGCGGGCGAAACGCTGGCCGAGATGGGCGAGCTGAAGGACGCCGGTTGCGTCGCCGTCTCCGACGACGGCCGCCCGGTCATGAACGCCGAGCTGATGCGACGGGCGATGGAGTACGCGCGCACGTTCGGGCTGACGATCGTGCAGCACTGCGAGGACCTGTCGCTGTCGCACGGCGGCGCGATGAACGAGGGCATCGTCTCGACGCGCGCCGGGATCCGGGCCCAGCCGGCGTCGGCGGAATCGGCGATGGTCGCGCGCGATCTCGAGCTGTGCGCTCTGACGGGCGCGCGCTACCACGTCGCGCACATCAGCAGCGCTGATTCCGTGCGTCTGGTGCGCGAGGCGAAGCGGCGCGGGTTGCCCGTGACGTGCGAGGTGACGCCGCACCATTTGACGCTCACCGACGAGGCGTGCGCGGGCTACGACACGTCGACGAAGTGCAACCCGCCGCTGCGCACGGCCGCCGACATCGAGGCGCTGCGCGCGGCGCTGGCCGACGGGACGATCGACGCGGTCGCGACCGACCACGCGCCGCACTCGCCCGTCGAGAAGGACGTCGAGTTCGAAGAGGCGGCGTTCGGCATGATCGGCCTCGAGACGGCGCTGCCGCTGGTGCTCGAGCTGGTGCGGGGTGGGGCGCTGACGCCGGCCGCGCTTGTCACGCGCCTCAGCGTCGCGCCGGCCGCGGCCTTCGGTCTGGCGGGCGGGACGCTGGCGGACGGCGCCCCCGCGGACGTGACGGTCGTCGACCCGGACGCGACCTGGACCTGCGACGCGGTTGCGCTGCGCTCACGCTCGCGCAACACGCCATTTTCGGGCAAAACATTGCGGGGCCGGGCGGCGCTGACCGTCGTCGGCGGTACAATCGCCTACTCGGGAGAGAGATTGACGTGAGCAACGACGACAACTCACATTCCGGCGACTTGCCGCCGGCACTCCTCGCCATGGAGGACGGCAGCGTCTTCCGTGGCTTCGGCTTCGGCGCGGCCGGCGACGGCGCGGGCGAGATCGTCTTCAACACGGCCATCACCGGCTACCAGGAGGTGCTGACCGATCCGTCCTACCGCGGTCAGATCGTCACGATGACCGCGCCGGAGATCGGGAACGTCGGCGTCAACCCGATCGACTTCGAGTCGGCGCGGCCCTGGTGCGCGGGCTTCGTCGTGCGTGAGCTGTCGCCGCTCGTGTCCAACTGGCGCGCGTCGGGATCGCTGCATTCTCTGCTGGCCGACCACGGCGTCGCCGGCATCTCGGGCATCGACACGCGCGCGATCACGCGCCGTATCCGCCTGTCGGGCGCGCAGCGCGCGGTCATCACGCGCGCCGTGAACGATCCGGCGGCCGCGGTCGAGCGCGCCCGCAAGCACCCGTCGCTGGAAGGGCGCGACCTGGTGCGTGAGGTGACGGCCGCGTCAGGCTACGAATGGAACGAGCCGGTGTGGCCGGGACCGAATTTCATCTCGGGAACCCTCGGAGGGTTCCCGAACCCTCCCGCGATGGGACGCGGCGAGCAAGGCTCGCCGGCTCCCCACGCGATCATGTCCGGCCGCCCGTCTGAGCCGCCGCCGGAGCGATATCACGTCGTCGCGTACGACTTCGGCATCAAGCGCGGGATCCTTCGGCGCCTGCGCTCGTCGGGGTGCCGGGTCAGCGTCGTGCCGGCGGCGACGCCCGCGCGCGACGTTCTGGCGATGAAGCCGGACGGCATCTTCCTGTCGAACGGGCCGGGCGATCCGGCGGCCGTCGACTACGCGGTCGAATCGGCGCGTGAGCTGACGCGGTCGAAGCTGCCGCTGTTCGGTATCTGCCTGGGTCACCAGATCTTGGGGCTGGCGCTGGGCGGCAAGACCTACAAGCTGAAGTTCGGCCATCACGGCGCGAACCACCCGGTGA
>DATMZL010000201.1:0-5041 GCA_035607075.1 Polyangia bacterium | reverse complement strand
CGCCGACCGGCGGGTGGGTCGCGGGTAACGGCTACGGTCAGTTCATCGAAGTCTTCCGGACGGATGACTTCACCAAGATCGCCGAGGTTCCCACCACGGGCTGTCCGCGCGTCGCGTTCTCGCCCGACGGGGAACGGCTCGTGACCAACGACCACCAGGTGTTTCGCACGAGCGATTGGCAGCGATTGTCGGGTCCCGCCGGCGATCCTGTCAGACCGACGAGCTGGTTCGACGACGTCGTCGTCGCGCCCGACGGCGTTGGCGTCCTGACCTCGAGTTGCCTGCAGGTCTTCGAACCGAGCGACACGATCCGTTGCGACACTAGATCCGACCGTTCGGGCTTGCTGTCCGATCTAACCGCGCCGTTCCCCTCGTTCTCGTCGGAGGGGCACTGGGTCGCGGCGGGTGGGACGCTCCTGCACCTACCGAGCGGCGAGACCCGCACTCTGGATCCGGCGGCGCTGGTAGCCGTGTTCACGCCCGACGGCGATCTCATCGTGGGTGAGCCGGACGGCAGCCTGGCGGGCTTCTGCCGCAGCGACAACCCCTGAGGGCAGCTAACACGCGCGCGCTCGTGTTACCGTCCATCTTCAACGACGATGGCTCGCATCCGTTGGCCTTGTTTGGCCTTATGCGTACCCGCAGCGGCGGCGCTTCTCGGCGCGTCGTCTTGTGGCGCGAAGCGATCCACCGCCGACGCCGGTACCGTCATCGAAGTCGACGTGGGTGCCCCTGACGACGCTGCCCCCGCCTGTCTGATCGATGGTTGGTGCTGGGAGCACGGCGAGGATTCAGCCGTCGCCGACGCCGCTGCGCCCGTTCGTCTGAACGGCGCCTGGAGCAGCGGGCCCAACGACCAGTGGGTCGTCGGGACCCGCGGCACGGTCTTGCACAAGGTCGGCGGCGCGTGGGTGCGCGTGTACGTTGGTTCCGACGCGTCGTTGAACGGCGTTTGGGGGACGGGACCAAACGACGTCTGGATCGTTGGTGCATTCGGTACAATCTTGCACAAGGACGGTTCGAATTGGTTCGAAGTCGTCGTTCCCACGACGCTGGCGTTGAACGCCATCTGGGGCAGCGCTTCCGACGACTTCTGGATCGCGGGAGACGGCGGGACGATCTTGCATCGGCAGGGCGCGTCCTGGTTCATGGTGAACAGCGGCACGACGAGCTCGCTCCGCGCGGGGTGGGGCAGCGGAATGAACGACGTGTGGGCCGTCGGCGACCGTGGCGAAATCCTGCACTGGGACGGTACGAGGGGCTCCTCGTCTTCGAGCGGCACGACGCGGGATCTCCTCGCCGTCGGCGGGACGGGGCCGATGGACGCCTGGGCGGTCGGGCGAGAGGGGATAATCCTCCATTGGAATGGCACCGCCTGGTCGCCTTTCGCAACTAACGCGCCCTCAGACGCGACGCTTTCGTTGCCCACTCTCCAGGGCGTCGGCGCGCGCCGGCGGGACGACGTGTGGGCGGTCGGGAGCGCCGGCACCGTCCTTCATTGGAACGGCATCCGATGGGCGCCGGACAACAGCGGCACATCGCGAGATCTTTTCGCCGTCCGCGCCGAAGGCAACGATCCGCCCTGGGCGGCGGGTGACCGAGAAGCGATTCTCCGCCGCGGTACCTTGCGTCCCGGCGGCGAAGCTGTCGCGCCGAACGGCGGAGACGGCCCTTCGTTCGAGCCGGGTCCCACGAACTGTAGCCCGATGCTCATTCTCCGGTTCTTCAGTGCCGGATCGACGCCCATCGAGGGCGTGGCGGCGATCGTCGTGCGATTAGATCAGGGGCCCGGCTCCTACAGCATGATTACCTTCACGAGCCCGCCGTCGACGATCTATCCCGACAGAAGCACGGGCGTCTCGTATTGCGTGTCGGACAAAGGGACCCAAACGATGACGGTGGAGCTCCGCGATCGTGATGGGTGTTCGCTGGGAACGGTGACCACGATGGCATATTTGTTAGACGACGTAACGGCGCTCGATTTCGTGTTCGCGTCGCAAGGTTGCATCGTCGACGCCGGCGCCGATTGAGGCCGGTCAGCTCAATTACCGCCGCCGCCAAAAAGCGAAACCGTGGCTATGAGCGCGCCCCACGCCCGCCCCAGCTCGGGAAACTTCACGGCCAGCAGCGCCAGTACCGGAATGGCGACGTGGACGAGGATGCTCGTGACGAATGAACGATCCCAGGTCACTTTTCCGGGCGCTGTACCCGCAAGGCGGCTGAGCACGTAGTTGCGGTTCATTTGCACGAACACGAAGGTCGCGACGCTCATAGCGAACGCTGTCACGCCGAGCACGAGCATCAGCAGGAAGCGATTCTGGCGAAGCGGGTAGAAGTTCGTCGCCCAGAGCGCGGGTAACAGGGCCGCGGTCGTGACCCCCACGAAGTTGGCGAGGTGCGTGCGGATGTACTGGATGAAGGCGACGAACCGCATCGCCAGGAACTCCTCCCACTTCTTCCGCAACACCTTCGCGTCTGCCGGAACCGCGGCCGCTCCGGTGCTCGATTCTTCGATCTGATAGGCGACGGGCTCGGCCAGGAGCTCATCGAGATCATTCGGCTCGACGTCGAGGGCGGCCGACCACTTCGTCTTCAAGTCGGCATCGGAGCGAACCGCGGCGAACACCGCACGGCAATGGCGGTGCCACACCTCGACGACGCATGCATCCCAGGGACGCTTGAAAGAGGTGAGGAGCTCGCCCGGAATCCGCTTCATCGCAGTGATGACTGGCAAGGGCGCGGTGCGAGCGAGGACCTCCTCCAGCTTCTTCCAGGTGCGGAAGTACCGCGCGCAACCGAAGACGATCAGGGCGAGGAGGAGCGCGTAGGCGCCGGCGCAGATCCGCCCGAGCACGGGCTTCTCGAAGAAGACGAGCCCGCGCGAGATCCACAGACCGATGCTGAACACGAGGATCATGAGAACCGCGGCGAGCGGTGACGGAAGCACGCCTTCGGCTTCCTCGACGACGGCACGCATCGGCCCCGCGAGACCCATGCGATCGAGAACAGGTTTGGCGGCGGTGTCCGCCCTCGCGGAGGCACCGCGGCGCGGGAGGACGCCGACGCGCCTGAGGATCGCGGCATCTTCGACGATCCGAACCTGGCGCAGGTGACCGAGGTTCCACATCGCCTGGCCGATACCGAGGAGGAGCGCCATCCACAACAGCGACACACCGCTGTCGAGGTTGCGCGCCCTTTCAATGAAGAACATGAAATAGACGATGCGCACCCCGCCATCGGGATCGCGCAAGGCGGCCAGCCGCGACGACGCGAGAATCAGCGCCAGCGCGATGAACCCTCCAGCGAGCGCGAAGGCGAGGGGAAGGAGCCAGCTGCTTCGGACGCGAACCCACCGCAGCAGCGCATGGATCGTGAGGACGAGCAGCGTGACGGTCGCCAAGCAGAAGAACTCGGCAAGGAACCTCGACAACCCGTCCGGACGCGCGGCCGGCGGAAGATTCGTTGCGACGCCGACGACGCAGAAACCGGCGTTGACCAAGAAGGCCATGAGAAAGAGCGTGGCGAGCTCGAAGCGGTGCATACCCGCGTGCGGAAAATCCTTGGTGGGCAAGAACAGCTTGACGGCCCGGCTGAAGGTTCCGTCCCCGCCGCTGCTCCCGGTCCGACCCAGCAGGTACGCGAGGATCAGAAGGACATCGAGCAATGCGACGGCGACGCCGGCAACGAAGAAGACGTAGCTGTGGGGCAGGGTCCAGATCGTTTTCCGAACGGCCACTTCGTCCAGCGGCCGCTTCCGTTGGGCTGACTGGACGTATTGCTCGACGGTCCGGCCGTCGACCTCGATGGGCCAGAACTCTCCCTTGCTGACGACGGTCATCCACTGCGCGGGTTGGAAGGTCCCGGAGGGAACTTCGAACGGCCGTCCGTAGTCGACGGGCGGAACAGTTGTGAGATCGTCGATGAGCCGGAGGGTGGCGTTGTAAGCCCCTTTCGCGGAGCTCTCGGAAAGAGGAGGCGATCGGTGTCGCCCTCGAAGGGGAAGGTCAGTCGCGGCGTCCACGGCGACAGCGAATAGGTCGACGCCGTCAGCACGCCTTCCATGAAGGAGGCGTCGTCGTGCAAGAAGGTGATGTCGGCGTCGTTGACGACGATTGTCACGTTGGGGAACGATCGGCGCACCTTCTCGACGAGAAAGAGCACGTCGGCCGTGCTTGTCGCAACGATGACGACCGCCTGCACCTCTTCGGTCGCTATTCCCGCGAGGACCTCCTCCAGCGAGACCTCGGCCGCCGACTGTGTGACCCGAGATTTTGCGGGGAAGGAATCCGGTTCGTTGACGTCCTCGTCTCGCTCGAGCGCGCGCAGTCGTCGCGGGACGCCCGACGACGACGCGCCTGTCGCCGAATCTCCGTTCTCCTGCGGTCCCTGCAACTTCGAGATGTGCAGCGGGAACGGGAGGTTGACGAGGCGGACCTTCGCCCCGTCCTTGCAATCGAGCGATCGTGATTTGTTCTCGTCGGCGGCTCTGGTCCACCCCTCGCCGTAGCTCGTGGACGACTCGGTCAGCGCGGCGATCCGGCAGACGCCGAGGCGATACACGAGATAGTCGAGGACGAACCTCTGGTGCGCGCTCTCCGGGTGCACGGTCGCGTGAAACGACGAGTTGAAGCCTGGAAATGATGACGACCGGATCTTCCTTTCGAGATCCTTCCCCAGCGTTCCCTGGTTGTCGTCGACCGTGGCTGATCCCGAGATGAACTCGAGGTCGAAGGGAGGCACGATGTTCGAGCCGCAGCGTGGCGCTTCCGGGCCGGGGTGGCGCTGGTCCCTGAACCACTCGGAAACTGTCACGCGGAGCGACTCCGTCGTTCCCGACATGGCCGGTCCCAGGATTGGAGGCGTGTAGGCCGCGGCCTGGCCCTCCTGCTCGGGGCCGAACGACGCTTCTTTCCCGCAGGGACCCACCCAGACGGCCTTGGCGAGATCGAGTGCCGTTCGCAGCGCTTCGCGGTGCACACCCCAGGTCGGCGTCTCGCCGATGAGGAGGATGATGACGAGCTCGTGCGACGAATCTCGCCGG
>DATMZL010001347.1:0-10934 GCA_035607075.1 Polyangia bacterium | reverse complement strand
GAGATCCCTGGAGCCACGACCTTCCATTCGGGCTCGCCCGCCCAGCGCGCTTCGGGCGCCCGTGAAGGCTCGTTTCCCGAGCCGGCCGCGATCCGTTCCACGAGCCGTCCCCACAGGGCCGCTGGCGGGCGCAAGATGTCGGTCGGCCAGTCGACGAACGCGTCGATGATGGGCTGAACCGCCAGGAGCTGCTGACGACACTCGGCACACCCGTCGACGTGCGCCTCGAACGCGGACCGTTCGCTTGCGGGTAGCGCCCGCAGCGCATATTCGGCGGCGCGCTCGGCGCGCGCGCAACCGGCCTTCGACGTGGCCGTCATGACCCGTCGCCTTCGTTTTCGAGCGCCTTGCGAAGCTTGGCGAGCGCGGAGCGGACCCGCGTCTTCACCGTCCCGAGCGGCTGGTTCAGGCGCAAAGCCGTCTCGGAGTAAGTAAGCTCGGAGAAGAATGCGGTCTCGATCGCTTGTCGTTCTTCAGGGGTGAGTGCCGCCAACGCCTCCTGAACCAAGGAGCGGCGCCGCCGTGCATCGATCGCATCTGTCGGACCTTCGAGATGCTCCGCCTCGCGGTCGTGTGGATGGGTGGGAACTCTCTTCTTCCGCTGCTCGAACCGGAGCCGGTCGATCGCTCTCGATCGCGCTTGGTTCATGATCCAGCCGACGACCGATCCGGCGGCCGGATCGTATTGCGCTGACCGGAACCAGACGTCCCGAAATACGTCGAGCGTGATCTCTTCGGCGCTCTCGCGGTTGCCGCTGATGCGCATCGCCAGCGTGAACACCAGACGATGGGTTCGTTCGTACAGCGCCCGCAGGGCCTGCTGATCACCACCCGCGACGGCGTGGACGAGACGAACCCAGTCGTCCTCCGAGATCGATGCCCCGGGATGGTCAGCGTAGAGAAGCTCACCAAGGGTTGCCGCCACCCCATCATGATCGTCGGCCGCCCGCTTCGGACCCACGGCCGCCCATGATGAAATCATCCCGGCCCGGTCGCAAGCGGGCAGCGCGGTCCGGCCGCCCGAACAACGAATCGGTCCGTTCCGTTCGCCGGCACTGAAGAGCGGCCTCACGAACGCGATATCGCCGTCGGAGGGGTCTGTCAGTCCAGGGACCACTGCCGACTAGACGACAAGACGGCGCGGGCGGATTGCCCTGTTCGTCGGCGGGTCGGATCGACCGCACGCCGGAGGGCGGCGAGCTCGGCCGTTTCGCGCGCAAGCTCCAATCCGCCGTCTCGGTTTTATCGTTCTAGACGACATGCGGGCTGGACGCGCCATCCAGGTGGCAAGAGCTTCTAGGAAGTCAGAGCGCCGTCGCGCCGACGCTCCCGTGGTGGTCGTGATCGACGACCGGCGCCCGAACCTGGTCGCCATGGAGGCGCTGCTCCAGCCGCTCGGATACCGTGTCCTGCTGGCCAACAACGCGAAGGATGGCCTCCAGCAGGCCGTCTCGGAGGAGGTCGCGCTCGTCATCGCCGACGTCAAAATGCCCGGCGTCGACGGCCTCGAGATGCTGGCGCGGCTCCGGCAGCGAGGCGACACACGCAAGACGCCCGTCGTCTTTCTGAGCGGCTATTCCTACGATTCCGATCAGGCCCGCCGCGCGTACGCGCTGGGGGCGGTCGACTACATCGTGAAGCCGATCGATCCGGACATCCTGCGTGCCAAGATCGCGGCTCTCGTCACGCTGTTCGAGCAGGAGCGCGAGATCGAGCGGCGGGGCCGGGCCATTCGGGTGAGCGAGCGCGAAGCCGCCGACGCGAAGGACACCGTGCGAGAAAAAGATCGACACATCGGCGTGCTCGGGCACGACCTCCGAAACCCACTGTTCGGGATCGTGGCGGGCCTTAGCTTGCTCGCGCGGTCGAAGAATCTTTCGGCGGCGGAGCGCACCAACGTCGCTCGCATGCTCCGAAGTGGCGAGCGCATCGCAACGATGATCCGCGACCTCCTCGATTACACCCGGACCTCCCTCGGTGCGTTTCCGCACCATCCCGTGCCGATGGATCTGAGGATCGTCTGCGAAGCCGCCGTCGAGGAGCTGCGGTCGATGCATCCCGGTCGCAGGTTGACCTGTGAGGTCGCGGGAGATATGGAGGGGAACTGGGACCCCGTCCGCCTGCACCAGGTCGTCTCGAACCTCGTCGGAAACGCTCTCGACCACCGCCAGGGCATGGTCTCGGTTCGGGTGGAAGTCGCCGAACACGACGTGGTCCTTTCGGTGCACAACGACGGCGAGCCGATTCCACCGGACGTGCTCCCGATCCTGTTCGAACCTTTCCGCCGCGGCGATCGAAGCCCTGACGGTCTGGGCCTGGGTCTCTTCATCGTGCGAGAGATCATTCGCCAGCACGGTGGAACGATCGATGTTCGCTCGTCCCCGGATGCCGGCACGACGTTCGTCTCACGCTGGCCGCGGCACGCGGCGCAAACATCACGGCATCTGCAGTCGCCCGAGCTCCGGGAGGCGTCGGGGGCCGCCTGAGAATCGAAGTGGAGCTCCGAGATGATCAGTGGTGAGGAAGCGCCATTGGAATCACGGGCCCCTTGCCGAACAGTCGCCGCACGCCCGCCCAGGTCCGCCTGACCGCGGCGGTCGACCAGTCGCGCAGCCTTTGGGCCCATCGGAACTCCCGGGCCAGGATCGCCAAGCCGAGCGGAATCACGACGATGCTGGTGCCGGGGACGGGGACGACGAGAAGCGCCCCGCCGAGCAGGAGGACGGTGAACCCGGCTATCGCGATGGCGACCCTGCGCACCCCGAGGGTGGGGACGGCTGAAGGTTGCGCGCCGATGACCACCTGCCGCGTCACGATGACACCGACGTCTGACCGGCGTCGCCGCGCTCCAGCACGCTCACATGCCGTCTGGCCGTCATCACTCGAAGCAATAGCCCAACCAGGCTCGAGCTCACCATGATGTTGTCGCCTGTGGCATTCGGCATCGCCAGCACGGCGTCGTCGAGATCTCGGCACGCGACGTCCAAGGACTCGAGGGCCAGCTTCAGCGTCCTGGGAGTGACGTCGTTGGTCAGCGTGATCATCGGGATGCCGATCGCAGGGCTGCCGCCCTGGTGGCGAACAACTGCCACTGCAGCAGTCCGCAGCACGTGCTCACAAACAACACCCAAGCAACCCCGACATTCATCGTTTTCCTCTTCTCGCGCCCTGACAATGGAGGCGCACCCAGGTCCGTTCGACGGGTGGCGCGAAACTGACAGTCAGCCTCCGCCCGCTCCGCCGCAGGTGTCTCGCGCATCTGCGTCCTACAGCCGTCCCCGCTCGACGGCGCGCGCGACGGAGCGCGAGGCGCGGTCGGTCGCGTGACTTGCGACGGCGAACAGATCGACGTCGGTGTCCTCCACGTCCAGGCGCTGGGGACGCAGTCCCACCTGGATCTGGCAGCGCTTGTGACCGTCGCTGGCGTCGCCGCTGGCGCGCGTGAAGCGGACGGTCACCCGTCCGATCCGATCGGCGAATCGGCCGAGGGCGAGCTTCAACCGCCGCTCGACGTAGAGGCGCAAGCCGTCCGTGACATCGACGTCGCACTTCGGAATCTGAATCTTCATCACCCCGCGCTCCTCTCCGTCGCGCGATCAAGGGGCGTCCAGACCGGCCACGATCCGGGCTCCCGCGGGACGACCGCGACGTGTTCTCCGCCCCCGCCGGCAGCCTTGACTTGGTGGAGCGCGCCGTCCGCGGCGACCATCAGATCGCGGGGCTCGGCATCCGCCGCGGTGTTCAACTCGGCGATGCCGATCGAGATCGAAAGCCCGCTCGCCAGCACGTCACCCTGCCAGGCGACCTCCGCCAACACGCGTTGCGAGAACGCCGATGCCTGCGCGACCGACGTCTCGGGCAGGAGCACCGCAAATTCGTCGCCGCCGATGCGCGCGACGACATCGACACTCCGAACGTTCTCCATCAGGGCCCGGCCCACGGCCACAAGGGCGCCGTCTCCGGCTTTGTGCCCGAAGTCGTCGTTGATCGCTTTCATGCGATCGACGTCCACGTAAAGCACGGACGCCGCGTGGCCGTAGCGCCGGGCACGCTTGCTCTCCTCGTCGAGCCGTTGCCCGAAGTGGCGTCGATTGTAGAGGCCCGTCAGCGGATCCGTGATCGAAAGCCGGCGCAGGTCGTCGAACGAGCGGCCGAGCAGGTATCCGAGCAGCGCAAACACCGCGACCGTCGAATACGTCACGATGAGGAAGGAAAACTTCCTGTCGTCGTCATCCGGGAGGCCGACCTCGCACAGCCGGGCAATCGTCACGGCGAGGGCCAGGAGCATTCCCAGCACGGCGTAGACGTGGGTGCGCGGCGCCAGGCCGACGGCACGCCGGAGGCGCTCGCCCAGCTTCCGCGGCGGGCGGTCGTGTACGCGGCCGGTCACCTCGATCGCTTCCTCATCCTGCACCTGCATTGCTCCCTTCGTTACAGCGCTGGCGCGCAGAGGCCGCCGCTGCCATCGCCTCCAAGAGAGCCGCGCGCGAAACGCGATCACGACGCCGAGCATCACGAGCACGAGGATGTTCCGGGCGTGCGCCAACCTTGGACCCCACTTGAGACCGTGTGTGCGCGCGGCCGTCACGCGCCCTCCGCCCCCGGGCCGCCGCGCGCGGGCGCGCCGTCCGCGCGCTGGGCGATCAGGGCCTCGGTCATCAGCATGAGGCTCGCGACCGACGCCGCGTTCTGGAGCGCCACCCGCACGACCTTGGTAGGGTCGATGACGCCGGCCTCGACCAGATCCTCGTACTTCAAGGTGGCGGCGTTGAAGCCAAAGCCGCCTTTGCCGTGCTTCACCTTGTCGACGACGATCGAGCCCTCGGCGCCGGCATTGCCGGCGATCTGGCGCAACGGCTCCTCGACGGCGCGGCGGATGATGTTGACGCCGTACTGCCGATCGTCCTTGAACGCGAGCGCGTCGAGCGACGGCAGCGCCCGGATGAGGGCGACACCGCCCCCGGGAACGATCCCTTCCTCCACGGCCGCGCGCGTCGCGTGCAGTGCGTCTTCCACGCGGGCCTTCTTCTCTTTCATTTCGCTTTCGCTGGCGGCGCCGACCTTCACGACCGCCACCCCGCCCACGAGCTTGGCGAGGCGCTCGCGCAGCTTGTCGCGGTCGTAGTCCGAGGTCGTGTTCTCGAGCTGGACCCGGAGCTGGTTGACCCGCCCTTCGATGTCGCGCTTCTTGCCCGCGCCCTCGATCACGGTGGTGCTGTCCTTGTCGATCGTGACGCGCTTGGCGCGGCCGAGATCCGCCAGCGTCACCGACTCGAGCTTCATACCCAGCTCCTCGTCGATCGCGCGCCCGCCGGTGAGGGCGGCGATGTCCGCCAGCATCTCCTTGCGGTGATCGCCGAACCCGGGCGCCTTCACGGCGCAGATGTGCAGCGTGCCGCGGAGCTTGTTGACCACCAGCGTCGTCAGCGCGTCGCCGTCGATGTCCTCGGCGACGACCAGCAGCGGCTTGCCCGCCTTGGCCACCTGCTCGAGAACGGGGAGCAGATCCTTCAGGCTCGAGAGCTTCTTCTCGTGCGTCAGAATGAAACAGTCCTCGAGGACCACCTCCATGCGCGCGGCGTCGGTCACGAAGTAGGGCGACAGGTACCCGCGATCGAACTGCATGCCCTCGACGACCTCCAGGGTGGTCTCCATCGACTGGGCCTCCTCGACCGTGATCACGCCTTCCTTGCCCACCTTCTCCATCGCTCGCGAGAGGATGTCGCCGATGACGATATCGCCGTTGGCGCTGATCGTCGCAACCTGGGCGATGTCGTCCTTGCCTCTGGTGGGCTTGGACTGCGCTTTCAGATTGTCGACGATCGCGCCAACGGCCGCGGCGATGCCGCGCTTGATGTCCATCGGGTTGTGGCCCGCGGCGACCAGCTTGCTCCCCTCGCGGTAGACGGCCTGGGCGAGCACGGTCGCGGTCGTGGTGCCGTCACCGGCGACCTCGGAGGTCTTGGACGCCACCTCTTTCACCATCTGCGCGCCCATGTTGGCGAGCCGATCCTCGAGCTCGATCTCCTTGGCGACGGTGACGCCGTCCTTGGTCACCGTCGGCGGCCCCCAGCTGCGCTCCAGGATGACGTTCCGGCCACGCGGGCCGAGCGTCACCTTGACGGTGTTCGCGAGGACGTCGAGGCCGTGGGCGATGCTGCGCCGGGCCGATTGCGAAAACAGGACCTCTTTGGCTGCCATGTTCGGGATCTCCGACAGGCAGTGATAGCGGCAAACCGTTATGTAGACTATTCGGTAGTTTGAGCGCGCGCCGTCGTAAAAGACGACGGATGGCGGGCTGTCGGCACGAGCGGCGGCTTCAGGCGCCGACCTGTCGGATCGTGGCCAGCAGATCGGCGAAGGCAACCGGCTTCGTGAGGTGAGCGCTGAACCCCGCCTCTTCACTGGCGTGAATGTCCGCCTCCGTTCCGTATCCGCTGAGGGCGACGCCTCTCAGCGGGCGCCCTTGTCGGATCGTTCGCATCAGATCGAGGCCCGACACGCCGGGCAGTCCGATGTCGCTGATCACCAGATCGACGTTGTCGAGATCCGAATCCAGGGCGGCCTTCGCGGAGCGCACGGTGTTGACCGCGTAGCCTGCATTCTGGAGGAGCTCCCCGAGCAGCTCCCCCGTGTCGGGGTCATCCTCGACCAGCAGGATGCGCGGTTTCCGTTCGATCAGCGGGCGTGACGCGGGCGGCGGCTCCGCGCGGGCGGGCAACTCATGGGTGGCTTCAATCTCGACCACGAATCGCGCGCCCTGACCGGGCCCCCGGCTGTTGGCGATCACGCTCCCGCCGTGCAATTCCATCACCCCCCGGCAGATGGCGAGGCCGAGACCCAACCCGCCGCTCCGCTCCAGCGCATCGGCCTGTTCGAACGGCTCGAACAATCTGGAAGCGAGCGCGGGGTCGAACCCCGGTCCGTTGTCGCTCACCTCCACCCGCAACAACCGATTCCCGTTGGTGGAGGCGTTCCACGACCGAACCTCGATCGCGCCGCCGTCGGGCGTGAATCTGATGGCGTTGCGCAACAGGTTCCAGAAGACCTGCTTGATCCGGACGGGATCCGCCGCCGCTCCGTGGTCCGCCGCGTCCAGCGACAGGCTCAGCAAGAGGTGCTTCGCCCGGACCTCGCTGTCGAGCATCTCGGTCGCGTCGCGGATCGTTTCGTGAACGTCCATCGCTTGTCGTTCGATGCGCATCTTTCCCTGGGTGATGCGCGTGACGTCCAACAGATCGTCGATGAGACGCGCCTCGGTCAGGATGTTGCGGCGGATCATTTCGAACACGACGCGCAGGTGATCGGGGACGTCCGGGCGCCCCTGCATCCCGGTCACCGCGGCCAGCACCGGCGTGAGCGGTGTGCGCAGCTCGTGGCTGAGGCTCGCGATGAACTGGTCCTTCGCGTGGCTCGCGACCCGGGCGGCTTTCTCGGCGTCGAGCAGACGGCGGGTCTCGATCGCCTGTTGCTCTCTCTCGCGAAGATCGACGATGACCGTCGGATACAGGCGCAGCCCCGGCCGGATCCGCCGGCTCCACAATCGCACCGGCGTCGAATCTCGCAGACGAATCTCGCAAGAGAACGTCTCCCGCCTGACGGGACCTTCTCGCAGATGCGCCGCGAGCGCCGGGTGGTCTCCCTCGCGCACCAGGCGTTTGAGCCGCGTGCCCACCAGGCGGGGGCGTCCGTCACCGCCGCCACGGAGAAATGTCAGCGCGTCCTCGTTCAGGTCCCGGATGATGCCCACACCGTCCAGCGTGAGGTGAGCCAACGGCAAATGGTCGTATAGCTCCATGTACCGATCGCGCGTCTCGTCGGCGAGGCGCCGCGATTCGAGCAGCTGCTCGTTCTCGAGGCGCAGGCGCTCGATCTCCGACGCCGGTGGCTTACGGCTCATGGTTCGCCACCTTGCGCTCGCGCTCTCGCTCTCGAATGACCAGGACGATCACGCCCTCGCGCCGCCGTCCCGACTCGATGCGCCGCGCGTCGACCAGCAGCCGCTTTTGCCCGACGCGCGCGAACGCGTGATTCACCTCGAACCCTTCGAAGTTCTTCCTCTGCGGGAGCACGTCTTCCAGCAAGCGCCGCAGCTCCGGCAGGTCCCAGTCCTTGTCGCCGACCTCGTAGATGAACTTCCCCTCGACCGCCTCGGGCTCGATGCGGAAGGTCGCCGCGAAGGCGCGGTTCGCCCGCCGCACCCTGAAGTCGCTGTCGAGGAGCAGGATCGGATCCCGGATCGTCGACATCAACGCCTCACCGGTGCTCCGCGCCACTTCGAGCGCCGCCGCCTGCTCCTCGACGGACGACAGGTCGAACAAGATCATCACCGCGCCGTCGATCCGGTTATCGATGGTTTTGTAGGGGCGGATCTGCAGCGAGAACATCTTCCCGTCGAGCCCCTCCACCTCGCGCTCTCGGATGCTGACGCTGTCGATCGTCTCCCCGATCAGCGACTCCAGATCGTGCAAGACGAAGTTCAGCTTGAGGTGGCCGATCGGGCGCCCGATGTCGGAGGGGATGACGTTCAGGACCTTCTCCGCCGCCGGGGTGATCCGTCGGATCCGGAGATCCCGCGTGACCATCACGATCGGAATCTGCACGCTGGCGAGCAGGTTCGACAGGTCACTGTTGACGATGGCCAGCTCTTCGTTCCGCCCGCGCAGCTCGTCGTTCAGGGTCGTCAGCTCTTCGTTGGTCGACTGCAGCTCCTCCTTGGCGGTGTCCAGTTCTTCGTTGGTCGACTGGAGCTCCTCGTTGCTCGAGAGGATCTCTTCGTTCGCCGACTGGAGCTCCTCGTTCGCCGCGCCCGTGTCGTCGATGATCGCCTGGAGCTGGCGGCGCGTCTCCGCCAGCTCGTGCTCGACCTCGGAGCTCTCGGCGACCCGACGCTTGCTTCCCTTCCCGACCGGCGCGCGAGCGGCGCGCGCCGGCGCGCCGCCGCGCTCCTCGAACAGGACCAGGAGCTGGCGGGCCTCGCCCGACCCCAGCGGCACCACCTGCAGGTCGACCACGCGCACGCGTCGCTCGACCTTGAAGCGCAGGCCTTGTCTGCCAGCCGGGCGTCCCCGGGCGCGTGCCTCTTGGATCGCTGCCCGCAGCGCGTATCCGAGCTCCGGGCGAACCATCTTGAGGATGTCGACCGTCACCTCCCCGGAGGGGAGCTCGAGGAAGGGGCTCGTGCCGCCGCGTGACCGCACGATGCGCAGGTCTTCGTCGATAATCACCGCCGGCGGCGCATAGCGATCGAGGAGAAACCGATTGGCGTCGGTCTGAACGTCCCAGGGTGAACGGTCAGCGAGGGGCTTGGCGGCGCTTTTCCGGGCCGGCGCGGCCGCCGTGTACGGCGACGCCGGGGGTGTCGATTCCAGCTCGGGACGATTGCCGTCGCCCTTCTTTCGATAGAGCTGGGCCTTCTTCGCGAAGGTCGCGAACAGATCGGCGCGCGAGCCGATCGATTCGGATCCTCCGAGCATGAGCACACCGCTCGGCCGGAGGGCGTAGTGGAAAATGCCCAGCACCTTCCGCTGGGTCGCCTGGTTCAGATAGATGAGCAGGTTGCGGCAGACGATCAGATCCAGCTTCGAGAACGGCGGATCACGGGTGACGTCCTGGCGAGCGAAGACGCAGTGATCGCGGACTTCCTTGCTGATGCGATAGCCGCCCCCGGATCTGGTGAAGAAACGACGCAGGCGCTGGGGCGACACCTCGGCCGTGATGTCGGCCGGGTAAACACCGGCCCGCGCCTTCTCGACCGCCTCCTCGCTGACATCGGTCCCGAAGATCTGCAGCGAGACCGCAGCAGCTCGTTCGTCGAGCAACTCGAGCGCGACCATGGCCAGCGAATAGGCCTCCTCCCCGGTCGAGCACCCGGGGACCCAGAACCGGATCGTGGCCCCCTCGCGGGGACGGGTCAGCAGCGGACGTAAGACCAGCTGCTCGAGCGCCACGAACGCGGCAGGCTCCCGAAAGAACGAGGTGACGTGGATCAGCAGCTCCTCCTGCAGTCGCTGCAGCTCCACCGGATCGCGCCGCAACATCTCGACGTATCCGTCCAGGCCGGGCAGGCGATGAAAGGCGATCCGCCGCTCGATTCGCCTCTTCAGGGTCGGAAGCTTGTAGCTGTTGAAGTCGATGCCGCTGGCGCGCCGCAGCAGCTGGAAGATCTGGAGCAGCTGCGAGACGTCGGCGGGGGCCTCCGCCTCCGGGGCGTCGTCGACTCTCGAGAAGAACGGGTGCTTCGCGAGGCGCGCCAGCTGTTCGCCCATCTCTTCGACCGAGAGCACGGCGTCGACTGTCCCGGTGGCGATCGCCGAGCGCGGCATGCCGTCCACCGCGGCCTGTTCGGGCTGCTGGGCCATGGTGAGACCACCGACGGCTTTGATCTCCCTGATGCCCGCCGAGCCGTCGTGGGCGCCGCCCGATAGAACGAGGCCGACGGCCCGTTCCCTGTATTCAGCCGCCACCGAACGAAACAACGCATCCACCGTCCCCTCCGCCTCGCGCTGGGGCGAGGCCGGTCGCACGCGCAGGTGCCCGTTGGACACGGTCATGCGCGCGTCGGGCGGGATGACGTAGACGTGCCGGGGTTCGATGGGGCGATCGTCCCGCGCGGCGACGACCGTCATCGAGGTGACGTTGCCCAGCAGCTCGGGCAGGATGCTGGGCTGATCGCGGGCGAGGTGCTGGACGAGGACGAAGGCCAGCGGCGCGTCGGGGGGGACCGCCCGCAGCAGGGACGAAAACGCCTCCAGGCCGCCCGCCGACGCGCCGACCGCGGCCACCAGGAACGGCGGCGCGTGCGAGGGATGGGCGGGCGTTTGACTCGCCGTCCGATCGCGAACCGCGGGGACCTTACGCGCGCGAGGCGCGACCATTCGCGCGCGCGCGCCCCGGGGGCGCTTATCTTGTGTTCGTCGCATGGGCCGCCGTCA
>DATMZL010000235.1:0-3156 GCA_035607075.1 Polyangia bacterium | reverse complement strand
TCACCCCGTCCGCGTACGACGCGAAGATGAACCTGACGTTCTACAATGATGCCGACCAGACCGTGCGGTCGATCTCGTTCTCACGATGGGTTCACACGACCGGCATCTGATGAGCGTCCCGCGTCGTCGTCATCGAGCGCGCGTCGGCATGGCTGCGCTCCTCGCGTGCCTGGCCTGCTCCCGCGTCGTCGCCAAGGAGCAGGCCCGCGCCGGGGCGGACGCATCAGCAGGTCCGATCGAGCTGACCCGATACGACGTGTGCGCGCTGGTGGACCAACTGGCGCACCTTCGAGTAGGAGATCGCCCGCGTTCGTCGATCATCGACCAGCCGTGCACGAAGGAACTGGCGGGGGTGTCGGGGAAGATCGCCATCGACGTGCTCGCCTACCGACCCGAGTGGAGCGTGGGCAGGCGGCTCCTCAAACGGGGTGAGACGTGTGGAACGGCCGACATGGTGGTGACCTGCGATCCCGGCAACGCCGATCAGAAGTGCCCGCTCGATCCAGCCCAGGGCGAAAACTGGAAGTTGGTCTTCATGCTGCACTCTCAGGGTTCCGATCGGGTACGCGGTCATGCGACCACGGTCCGTTACAAACCGATTGGTCCCGGCGTCGCGACTGCCTCCCCGTGTGGAAAGCGCGAGGCGGTGTTCGAGCGCTCACCAAAAGGGTGGGCCGAGGTTCCGCGCGGCGACCACTCCCCGCCGACGCCGCGGCGGTGATGCCTCACGCCGCCGCGTCGGCGTCACGCAGGCCGCGCGCGACGGCCTCGGCGAGCGCGCGGCGGCGTTCGGCGAGGCGCGCGGTGGTCTGGTGGTGGAACGCGCGCAGCATGACCAGCCGCCACGCTTCGGCGGCCTCGCGGCGCAGCTCCTCGAAGCGCAGCGCGACGTAACCGGTCGCCACGCCTGCGACGAACACCGGCACAGCCCAGCGCGCGCCCCAGGCCACGCCCGCGGCCGTCGCCTCCAGACCCCACGCGACCCAGAGGAACAGCGTGCCGGCGATCAACTTCGTCGTGCCCAGCACGTCGTCGTCGCTGGTGACGCGCGTGGCGACCTCGCCGGCCAGGCGGTACGGAACCCAGCCCATCACCGCGCCAATCGCGGCGAGCGGCGCCGCCGCGATCACCTTCGCGAACGACACCGCCAGCGTGCCCGGGCGAAGCGGCGCCAGCTCCAGCGCCCAGGGATCGCGGACGCCCAGGTGGCGCAGCACGCGCGTGTAGTCGCGCACCTCGACGGCGATCGCCTCGACGCGCGCCGGATCGCGCGCCCGCAGCCGCGCGTAGGCCTTGGCGAGCTCGCGCGCGCGCTCGTGCTGCGCCCCCGAATCCTCGGCGTCTTCGTCACCACTCCGCTCGCTGGTCCAGCGCGCGACGCGCGCGATGCCGGCCAGCAGGTCGCGCGACTCCGCTTGCAGCACCACTTCATCCAGCCGCGCGTCGATTGCCTCCGTCAGCGTCGCGACGGTCTGGCGCTCGTCGCGCTTGTAGTCGGCCAGCAGCGGCGCGACCGCGATCGGCTCGCCCACGACGAGCAGCACCGACGACCGGAACAGCGCCTTGCGCTCGTAATACAGCCCGACGGGAACCAGCGTGACGCCGAGCTTGCCGTCGTGCTCGGCTTCCGCCGACAGCGCGATCCGCGCCGCGCCCGTCTTCAGAGGTCGGAGCTGGGGGTCGGAGTGCGAGACCCCCTCGGGAAAGAGCGCCATGGCGCCCCCCGCCGCCAGCTCCGCCCGGCATCGCGCGAAGCTTTCGTCGTTCCGGCTGGCGTCGCCGGCGCGCGCGCCGGATTCCTGAGCGCGGTGGATCGGGATGCTACCGAACGCCTCCATGACAAGCCGGCTGATCGGATTCCGAAAGAGCGTGCCCTTGGCGAGAAAGCGCGCCGGCCACCCGGTCGCGACGCGAAGGACCATCGGATCGAGAAGCCCATTCGGGTGATTGAGAACGAAAACCAGGGGCTTCCCCGACGGGATCCGGTCGCGTCCCTCGACGACGCGCGTGGGATAGTAGAGGCGGACCAGCGCCTCAGCCAGCCGCCTAAAGAGCGCCGCAAAGAACCGCCGCACGCGAGGATGATACGACGCACGGGAGGAGGGAGGGGGCCTTCCATCGCCCACCAGGAACGTGGGTCACTGTCGGGTATTCCCGACGGCGACGGTCTATTAAGTCGGGAACCCTCAAAGGGTTCCCGAACCCTCCCGCGATGATACGCGGCGAGCAGAGCTCGCCGGCTCCTCACGCGAGTCGGGGACGCTATTCCAGCTCGAAGGTCACGTGGACAATCGTGATGATGTCCTTGTCCAGCGACGACGTATCGTTGTTGCCCTCCCACGAAGTTTCCGTGGAGTTCGCAGGGTTTACGTTGATGACGCCCATGTCGGCGGAGCGCAGGCGGGCGACGCGACCGCCCCCCGTCTCGGCCAGGATCGCGTTCGCCCGCACGCGCGCGTCATGCGCGGCTGCGGCCAGCATCTCGATCTTCAGCTCGCCCAGCTTCGAGTAGTAGTACGTCGGATCCGACGACGAAATCGGGACGTCGCGCTCGAGGAGCTGCGTGATCTCGCGCGAGATTCGCGCGACGCGCGGCACGTCGTTCGACGCGATCGTGATCTGCTGGCTGGTCTTGTAGCCCTCGAACACCGTCTTCTCGATGCGCTTGTCGCCGGTGCCGATGTACGCCGTCTCCTTGACCTCCTCGACGGTGACGGCCTCCGCGGAGATCTCCTCCTTCTTGACGCCCTGCTCGGCGAGATAGCCGAGCGCGGTCTTCACGTGCCCCGCCAGCGCCTTCGCAGCGACCGTGCGATCGAGGTTCTGCGTCGCGATCGTCGACGTCCATTCGATCCGATCGGAGGCGATTCGCTTCTTCGCCGATCCCGTCACGTCGATCATGCGGCCCTTGGGCCGGGTGCGCACGCGCTCCCAGCCGCTGATCCCGACCGCCGTCGACGCGACCAGCGCCGCGCCGATCGCGATCGCCGCCCAGGGAACGCGCGCGTGGCCGTTCGTGCTCATCGGCGGGGGACCGCCAGCAAGTTCGGGATCGGCCATTGCGCCTTCTCGCCATCGTTCTCGTTGAAGCCCGTCTCGTAGCTGCCGTTCAGATCCAGGTCGACGCCGCCCGCGTGAATCGACAGGCTCGCCTCC
>DATMZL010000824.1:0-4871 GCA_035607075.1 Polyangia bacterium | reverse complement strand
CCGGCGCATCGTATCGGGCGCGACGGTGTTTTCCCCGGTGAGCGGCACCCAGCGCGACAGCGCGATCGCGGGCAGGACGCCGTAAGGCACGCCACCGACGCGAAAAGCAGGTCCCGGTCCGCGAGCGATGACGTTGTCGAGGAAGAACTTCTTGATGGCATCGACGGTCGCATCCGAAAAGACCGCCTGGCTGCTCGTGTTCGCGGGATCGTTCAGGAATACCCACGGATTCATCATCTGCTCGGCGAAGTAACCGAGCGTCGCCGGCCACATCGCCAGGTTCATGCACGCGGACAGGTTGGTCTCTTTTTGCGGCGCCTGGGCCTCCCCGCCCGGAATGTTGCTGAAGACCCGCTCGAGACCGCCGAGCAGCGTCTCGAGATTCTGCGAATCTGCGAAGTCGTTCGTGAACTGCAGCGTCGCTGTGGCAACGTCCTTGAACGAATCGAGCTTGCCGGCAGGCGAGAAGCGCTGGGTCACGAAACTGACCTCGGGCGGGGGATCTTTCATCGTGAACGGCGTCGAACGGCCCGGGACGTTGTTGGTCGGCGTGCCCTGAGGCACCAGCGACAGCCCGCGCGAGTAGTGATGGCCGTCGAAGGTATCGGTGAGGAACTGCCCTCCCTCATCTGCATCCATCGACGTCTTCACACCGATGACGACCACCCGATCGAAGCCCAGGTTGAGGTCGTCGTCGGACAGGTTGGTGAGGTCGACGGCCATTCCCAGGCTCTTCGCGACGTCGTACTTGACCGTCCAGGAGATGCTGGTCGGCACCTGGAATCCGTCGGCGACCTCCACCAAGGTCTGATTCTCGTCCGACGGATTGGGCGTCAGATCGAGCGGCTCCGGGATCGGCAGCCCGACGGCGCTGTTCTGTAGCGCCCCGTTCCGATACGCGCGGACGACGAAACGATCGGGGAGAACCGCCTCCGCCTGGCGGCTGGGCGCCGTGGCCCGGAAGGGAGGCGGCGACACTCCAGGTTTCGTGAAGCGGACGATGTACGCGGCGCGCGCGACGCCGAACCTGTCGGCGATCGTGGTCCACGCGTCGAGGTTCTCGACCTCGCCGCTTTGCGCCCAGTAGTCATCGCCCGCCGTCCTCTCCTCCGGCAGCAGCACCCTCTCGTGGATATCGGAGAAGACCTCGTCGGGGTAAATGCGAACGCGCAGCGTTCGGTTGGGAACGTCGAAGCGCGTTTCGAGACGGACGGGCAGGAGCACGATCGAATGGGCGGGGTCCGCTAGCCGTTGCACGTCGGCGTCTGGATCGACTGCCGCCGTCGTCGCGGTGTCGGTGAGCCATGTCTGGATCGCAGTCCGGAGCAAATCGCGTTGGTGCGTTTCCTCGCCGCGCAAGTCGGCGAGATCGGCCTCCGCCGCATCGAGCGCCGACTGGGCGGTGGCCACCTCCGTGCTGCCCGGCAAGAACGTTCGTTTCGCCTCCTCGAGCGCCTGCCGCGCCTGATCGCGCGTGAACAGACGCCGCGCCACGTCCGCGCGGAGGTCCCGCAGATCTCGACGGAGCCCGTGAGCATCGGTACTGGTTGGTGCTGCCACTGCGCGTTTCTCCTCTATGCGGAAACCAGGTCCTTGCCGTGGATCGCCACGCGCAAGGGCGTTTCGTAGGCTTTCTTCGCCACCTCGGCGGCGACGGTGTCGACGTAATTCGTTGGGAAGGCGTTCGGCTGGCCCTCGGGCGCGAGCTGATTGAACTTCGGCTCTGACGGATGCTCCTGCAGGATGAAGAACCAGCCCGAATCGGTGCTCGAGCCACGCACGGCGGTCTGGGTCAGCTCGAAGCCGTAGTACGCCACGTCGCCAGTCAGCACCGATTGGAAGACGGGGTGGGACTGGATGTTGTCGTCCGGGACCAGCGTGCCGTTACCCGAGTCCTTCGCCTTGGCAGCGTAGACGATCACATTGGGGAAGCGCTTGATGACGTCGCCGCGCACGAGCAGGACCAGCTGATCGGTCGAAGGGCGGCCGGTGTGAGAGATATCGCCGAGATCGGTCGCGCGATTCCAGCCGATGGGCGGGACGATGTCGTCGAACGCGCTCGGGGGCCGATCGGGATCCGCGTCCTTGCCCTTGACCCATCCGCGCGAGTCCCAGAACTGGTGGAAGTAGGTGCCCCGCTGATCGATCGAATAGCCGTTCCACGACAGCTCGCGCGTCATCTCGTGGTTCAACCCGACCAGGTACGATTCGATGAAGCGCTGGTTCGTCGACAGCAGGCTGACGGTGTTGCGCGGAACCTCACCGACGCCGGGAAGGATCCATTCGGGCGAGACGTCGCGAAGCGGCTCCCACATCGCCCGTTCGATCCGCGGCGCCAGCTGGATCGGCTCCAGCTGATCTGCGTTCTTCCAGACGTCCGTGCGTATGAACTGGAAGCGGCTCTGCGCGGCGGCGACGAACGTCACCGCCGGCGACAGCGTCGTCAGCACGCAGGACACCAGGGAAGGGACGTCCAGACGGTTGAACGTGCGGCCCGTCGTCGGCGCGCCGACGTAGCCCATCAGGTCCCCGAGCGCCGCGCGAAACAGCGTCGCCTGCCTGCTGTCTGTCCCCGTGCCGTTGGGCAACGAGCGAGGAGCCGACCAGCTGGACGGCTTCGACAGATCCGGATCTTTGACCGCCACCGTGAAGCCGACCGCGGGCGGCGCGCCCGCCGCTGCGCCCGCGAGATCGCCACGGCGAATCTTCTGCACGAGATCGATCTGCGTCGCCCCTTTCGTGCTGGCGAGCGAGATCAAATTCAGTCCCAGGCGCAGGAGCTTCCGGAGCAGCCACCAGAACCGACCGCCGTCGCTGATCAGCAGCTTGCGCGCGACCCAGAAGATCACCACGCCCCAGTAGAGGCGCTGATCCGACGACATCGTCGTCAGGACCTTCGTGATCTCCGGATCGGGCAGGCCCCCGGGGACGTTAGGGGGAAAGACCTTGTCGGGCGTGTTCGTACCGCCGGGCGTTCCGGGAACCGGAAAGAACCCTCCGGTGTTGATGGTATCGATCAGGATCTTGGCCTTGCCACGAAACAGGCGCCGCCACGGCGGCTTGAAGCAGCCGCCGAATGGCGTTCCATTCACGATCCCGGTGATCGTCGGCTTCGGTCCAGGACCGGGAGCGCACGAGAAGATCCGGCCGTGCACCGGCGCGGTGGTCGTCAGCACCGTCGTCGGATCGCCCGTGCCGATGTGGCGGACGAGCAGGCGCGTGAACACCTCTCGCCCCGTCTGCATGACGCGCAACGCGCGATTGACGACGTCCAGGCGCGCCCCCTGCTCCCAGGCGCTGGCCATCAGCGACTGCTGATCGCGCTGTACCACCTCGGTGCCCATCGCCGCCGCGATCCGGTGGCGCGGATCGCTGTTGAGCGAGTGGAACCAGGGCGGGTTCGTCTTCGTAATCGTCGTCGATTGATCGAGGTGCTGCTCGGCCGCGTACCAGCGGCCGTAGAGCGGCGGCGTCACGACGCGCAGCACGCTGTTGTCCGGCGGCGGCAGGGTGAAATTCGCGAGGTCGATGAAGCTGCCGAGCTCGTCCGTCCACAGCGTGGAGATCTGCGGCTCGGTCTCGCCAGGCGGGGGAGGCTTGCGCAGGGCGCCCAGGAGCTGCATCGGGTTCGTGCCCGTGACCGGAGGATCCAGCTTGAAGCCGGGGAATCGGACGTCGAGGTCGCGCTCGCCCACGGTGGCCGGAAGGGACGCCAGGGGTTGCAGCTGCCGGACCGCCTCGTCGAACGAGCTGACCGTCCCCGTTTGAAAGCGCCACGAGTGATAAACCGGCAGCGTATTCGGCTCACCGGTCGCGAACGGCCAGGCCGGATCCAGCGCGTCGGTCGCGCCGGGATCGTCGCCGCGGCCCGCGATCGCGCCGCGCCGGAAGGTCGGCACCAAGAACGCCCGGTAGGCTTTCTTGTCCTCCAGACGTCGCGGCGACATCAGGCGCGCCACCACCGTCCCCGGCCGCCCCGCCAGCAGGCCGGGCAGATCCCCCTCGGCGACGGTGCCCTGCACGTGAACGTGCGCCCAGGCCCACGCGTCCTTAGACGGGGGCAGCAGGCCGGCGTCGTTGATCGTGAGCAGCGGCAACTTCGCCTTTCCGCTGGGCGGCGCCAGGTCCGCGTCGCTGAACTCCGCCCCCTCCTCGAGGACGATCAGCGACAGCCACGGGCGGAGGCGATCCGTCGCGGGCGCCGGTGAGACGGCTCCCTGAGGCTTGGCCGGCGTGTAGCGCCAGAGCAGATCGGCCTGATCGATCTCGACGTAGGCGAGAAAGCCCGATTCGGCCTCGTTATCGTCGGGCTTCGGAAACATCCTGACAATCGTGCGGGTGTCCAGCCCGATGATGTCGCCCGGTCCGACGAGCGGAAGCTGTGTTTGTGCGTCGTGCTTGTTGTCGTAGTTGACGTGTACGTCGAGCAGCGCGCGCGGCCCGACCGGCGTCGTCGACTGATCGACCCTGGTAATCCCGAGCGCGGCGCCGCGCCGCAGCTCGGAAAAGAACGTCGCGTTGCCCGCCGCCATGGCTACGCCGCCGCCAGTTCGCGCGTCGTTTCGAATGGGGCTCGATCGCGCTTCTTGCCGACACCAACGACCATACGATCTCTCTATCCTGGAGGTTCGAGTGGCGGTACTGGGGAAATCCCCAGGGACGTCCCCGAGTCGTTGCGGTACGCCCTTCGACGCCGTTACGCGGCGGCGAGCTCGTGCATCGGCACGACTTGGATCTGACCGCGCTTCTCGGGGTGAAGCGCGATGTAGTCGTCGAGGGCGACGAGCGCGTCCGCGCGCGGGAGCGGCGTGGCGCCCGGCGTGACCGCCTTGAGGCTATCCGCGTTGGCGAGCGTGAAGCCGACGTCGTTG